>JALSLC010000022.1 GCA_026988525.1 Archaeoglobaceae archaeon | reverse complement strand
TCCGTAGTTTTTTTGTACTTAAAAAGACGTTCATACTTAAAAAGGCAATTGGATAAGTCAAATAACAATAACGTAAATATCAAATTAAATTTTGAGAATTTACCGGAAGATTTAAAAGAAGCTCTAAAAGAGATAGTTAATTCAGGAGGTAGGATAACTCAAAAAGAGCTGAGAAGTAGGCTTAAGTATTCAGAAGCAAAAGTAAGTTTAATAATTTCAGATTTGGAGAGGAGAGGAATCGTAGAAAAAGTTAAAAAAGGGAGAGGAAACATAATATTTTTGAAAGATGAATACAAAAGAATTTTAAAATAATTAGATAATGTACAAAAATTAAAACCAGTATTTTTTGATACAGTAGATAGACATTAAGATGCCAAGCGAGATTAAAAATAAACTGGCCAATAAATGTACTTCTGGATTAGTGGGGGATGGTGCGGGTGAAGTAGGTCTAGTTGGAGTTGGAACCGGTATAGGAGCTGGTGCAGGGGTTGTTGGTACAGCTAATTTGATAACTATAAACTTATACAGTTCGAATAATCCAGCTAATACACTCGCTATAGCAGATGAGATCAGCAAAATAATTTTGGTTCTACTTTCTGGGTGTAAAATTCTTTTGCCCTTCTCCGTTAGTTCATAGTACATCCATTTCCTGCCCTCATCCACCTTTATTATCAACCCTGCCTGTACAAGTTTGTCAAGGTGCTCTTTAACGGCAGTTTTTGACATATTAAGCTCTTTTGATAGTTCTGTTAAAGTCATTCGTCTCTCATCGAGCCTCTTAAGTATTTCTATTCTCGTTTCAGATGCTAAGGCAAACAAAGCTCTTCTGTCAATTTTTACTATATCCATGTCGAGCACCTATAATTTTCATTAGATTGACTTGCGGATAAATAAAAATATCAGATTTACCAGTTTTTGTATAGTAAAATGAGGTCGGTAAAATTTATATCCGCAATCCATTTGTACTTGTGCTTCAATTCCATAACACATTCTTTCGGGTTTTTACCGTCATCCAAGCATTTTCCAAACTCATTTGCAGCTTTGGTGCATTTTTCATAAGAGATGTTCTTCTTCTCCCCCATAAATATTATCCTGTTCATAGCTTGAAACTTCTGGTCTAATTTGAGCGTTCTTATCAAGTCTTTTACAATTTTCTCAATTTCTTCTTTTGACATTTTACTTCCATTTGGTATCTCTTCCTTAGCAATTATTCTACCATTCGGTAGTTTTACTGTTATCTCCGTTCTCTCACCGTGATTTATGTCCACTGTCAACTTTTCACCATCTGGCATCTTCACAGACACTGTCTGGAAGCCTTTGGATCCTAATACTGATTTTTTATCTAGGCTTGTGTTCTGAAATTTGAAACTTAAAAAAAGCATGGAAATTACAAGAATTGCAATTAAAAAAATTTTAAGGGATCGCATACAACTACACCTCCGACCTATTTTAATTCTTTCCTCTGCCAGAACTTGTGCTCGCTGAAGACCTCAGAATGAACATTGTTGAGTTCTGGATGTGTCCATTCTTTCCAGTAAAATAGATCTTTGGAAACGTATTCCCACGAATTGCTCCCATGCCTCTTAATTTGAACGTTGTAAAAGCATTTCCAGTCTGTGGTTTGTGGTGTTCCTATGTTATCATCGAATTCAAGGGTAAAGTCAACAGCCTTGGCAATCCGATACTGAGAGAGAGCGTAACTGCGAACTTTTGATTCTCCAGTTTCTCTGTTCCTCCAGTAAAATCTTATTGAGCCGTATGCTGACGGATCGTTCTGAAGCGGTATTATCTCCGTCAAAACATCGTAATCTGCATTTTCATCCACCCAATCAATTTCATCTCTGTATCTGCCCTCTACATAATAACGAAAGCAGGCACCATAACCCTCGTGTGGCCAGATTAAAACCAAGGCGTTTTCCACGTTGGCTGTCCAAACGTGCCATGCAATGTATTCACCCACTACAAGCTGAGCGGGTCTTGAGATGGAGCCTCTTATGGCTTTGACAGCTATATTTACATCCCTGTTTATTCCTTGAATTTGATAACCTGCTACAATTGCCATTTCTTTCACCTTCCCGCCGTTTTTTATATGTTCAATCTAATCATAATCAAACTACCGAAAACGTTAGGTTTTTACCTTATAATTTGGGAATTTTTTAATTATCTGCACTAGTTAATAACTCAGCAGAACATGGATTGGTAAAATCTCATGTAGCACAGAATTTCGCCCAACACTCAATGCAGCTGTTCAGTCTCAGATTTGGAAGCCCAGAGATAGACTGCAGAACTATCTGAAAGCAGTAAACGACAGTTTGAAATACGGCATGAGCTGATAAAATGCGTTAACGTCGAAGGGTGGTGTGATGGACTTTTTGCCATTCCTTATAACCGTAGAAGCGATCGGATTTATTTCATTTCCGTTTGTATCATTTCTGTTCGGGAATTTAAAAGATTGTGGATATTCAATTTCAAAACAGTTCGGCATAGTTACGATCGTTTACATTACCTGGATACTTTCAAGCCTCAAATTACTTAAATTTGATTTAAGTATTATTTTTGCTTTATCCTTTTTGCTTGCTCTCTCATTGTTAACCTTAAAGCGCGTAAGCGTAAAATTTAGTAGAGAAATTATCCTACAAGAAGTCATATTCGTCTCAACATTTTTTATCTCTCTAATATATTTAATGTACAAGCCCGAAATATACTTTGCGTATTCAGAGGACTTCATGGACTTTGCTTTTCTAAAATCGATTTTAAGGTCGAATTACTTCCCTCCCCAAGATCCGTGGTTTGCTGGGAAGAGTTTACACTACTACTACTTCGGACATCTAATTGCTGCAACCCTAATCAAAATTTCAGGAGTTAAAGCTGAAGTTGGATATAATTTGGCTGTTGCTACATTTTTCTCTATGGCTGTGCAGTCGGCCTTTGGAATTGGATACAACCTGAGTGGAAGAAAACTGCAAGGATTGCTAACGGCAGTTCTTACCTGCTTTATGGGGTTTATATCTGGTTTCCTTCAACTTTTGGCGTACGTAACTGGTATGAGTATATTAAACTACAAACCGTTCAACGGTAGATTCACAGACTGGCTTTTATCATTTGACTTCTCTTCAGCTACAAGGATAATTCCTCACACTATCAACTTCTATCCGTTTTTTACTTTTCTGCAAGGAGACATGCATGCTCATTTCATGTCGATACCTTTTCAGTTAGCATTTATTGGAATTTGCCTTTCCATATACAAGAGATTCAATGTAATTTCATTCGTTTCAGCATTGGTTTTTGCCTTATTTTTTATTGGAATTAACACATGGGATTTCCCAGCTTACCTAATTCTACTCATTGTAACAGCATATCTAACTACAAAGAACCGAGTATTTTTAATTCCAACTGTGGCAATCACTTTAGTTTTTCTCTACTCACTTCTCAATGGCTATATCGGGTTTGTTTGCGAGAGAACGAATATAATAGATTTTCTCCAGATTTTCGCTGTGTTCACTTTTATAACATTTGCTTATTTTTTAGATATTAAACCGAAGATCGTGGCAATTCTATTAGCCACTATCGTTACTGGTTTCCTGCTGAACTTTCAGCTGGCATTTTTACTAGTAGTAATAATCTTACTCATAATCTTACTCATGCAAAAGAAAGAAAAAGTAGAATTTCCAGCTATTTTGGCGTTAATAGCCATACTTTTGGTTATCTTTTGCGAACTGTTTTACATAAACGATGCTTACGGGGTGCCGTACGAAAGGATGAATAATGTAATGAAAATTTACATAGAAGTATGGTTGCTCTGGGGTGTCGCATCAGCTCATTTTTTGACAAAGTTACGGAAAGTAGCAAAAGTTATCTCAATTATTCTCATCATCGCCTCACTAATTCATCCACTTGCATCTGCAATTTCAATGCCGAATAAAGCTTATATGGGGAAAACAAACGAATTAACGTTAGACGGAATGAAATGGCTTGAAGAAAGCAAACCTACGGAATACAGAGCAATAAAGTGGCTTGAAAATAAAAGTGGTGTAGTTTTGGAAGCTCCGGGAGAGGCTTACACTTATTCCTCAAGAGTGTCAACGTTTACGGGATTACCTACAGTTATTGGTTGGGTTAGCCACGAGGTCATGTGGGGTAGAGGGTGGAAGGCTGTAAATGAGAGGGTAAGAGATGTTGATTCAACCTATCTGAACGCATCTAAGAGTCTTGTTGAAAAGTATAATGTCAAATACATCTTTGTTGGAGATGTCGAAAAGAAAAGATATGGCAAAATAAAATTGAATGAATGTAAATGGTTAAAAAAGGTTTACGAAGATGGAAACGTTGTTATATATGAAGTTAAAAATTGAAAGTTAAAAATTGATTTTTGACAGTTCCAATTTCTATTTTTTAGTTTAATAGTAATTATATTTATAACACTCATCTAAGGCTTTTCAGCAATTCGAGAATACCTTCAAACGTGTATTTCTCTGGCATTAAACTTTCTACGCCTCTTTTATCCAACTCACTTTTGGTTGGAGGACCAATAGCTATAACTCTACATTTTGGTTTTCCCAAACCCAATTCTTCACAAAGTTCAAAGAAACTTTTTACGATCATTCTGCTTGAAAAAATTGCAAAATCAACATCACCTTCGCAAACCATTTTTGCTACTTCAATTTGTTTTTTTCCATATTTTTTTACAATTTTATAGATTTTATACTCATCAACGTTTTTTCCTACTTCCAATAAAACCGGATCGCCTCTATCACTTCTCAGAATAGCAATATTTCCATGTAGTTTTCCTTTAAATTCTTTTACTACACTTTTAGAATCGAACTTCTCAGGTATTACACAATCTAAACCATGAATTTTGAGCTTTTCAGCAGTTTTATTTCCTATGGCTATCAGTTTTTTTCCTCTCAGCTTTTCTATCAATTTGTACTTTTCAAGTATTTCTACCGCGGTTATACTGGTTATTATAGCTACGTCGAACTTAGATTTTTTAAATCTTTCTATTTCTGTTTCATTTGGATGCGTTTCTACGAAAGGAGCGTGTATTACCTCAATGCCTTCCTTCTTAAAAATTTCTAAGGATTTAGCTCTACTTTCTGGTCTGAATACTGCTACCTTCATACACACACCTACAAAGTTTTTTAACCAAGTAGCTCATGAAATCTTAATATGATTATTGAAGGTTTGAAGTTAACTTTGAGGAACGCTGGTATTATAGTGTTTCCAATAATTTCGATACTCGTATTATACTTTTTTATAGCTGGTGCATTGATAACATCTGTACCCATCTCTAAAATAAATAAAATAAACGAGTCATCCAAAAATTTTACAGCTTACGTTCAAAAGGTTGAAAAGAAAATATACAATTATGTAGAAAAAAATTTTAAAAAAGTGGCTTTAACTTTTATATTATTTGGAATATTTGCATTTATATTTAGTGAATTTTTCAATGCATCTATGATAGTTGCTGCGAGAGATATTGTTTTTACCGGTAAATTCTCCTTTAAAGAGGCATTTGATGGAGGTTTTGTATATACTCTACCTTTAATTGGAGTTGATATACTATGTGGCTTTGGCTTTATAGCTTTTCTAATGCCTTTTTATGTTGCTTACATACTTACGAGAAGTAAAATTATTTTAAATGCACTACCAGTTGTTCTTATTTTTGTAGCTCCTTTTCTAATAACTCCTAGATACGTGGTGGTTGTTAAAAACAAATCTGTATTAGACAGCATTGTGGATGGCGTAAAAATAGCGATTAGAAACTATCTATTGGCTTTTACATCTGTCGTTTTTTGTTCTATTATATCTATGATTTCAATTTTAATTCCTATCATTTACCCTATTGTTAGTGCTTTTTCTGCATCATTACTTAGCGTTTACATGTGTTTGATAGTTGGAGGTGAAAATGTTGAAAGCCTACGGTAGATTTTATGCTTGTGGTGAAATCTACGAAGGCTGGTTTGATGTAGATACAATAAGTAAATGTGTAAATTTTGAAGGGTTAGAATTTAGATGTGTAAAATTTCTTCCGCCAGTAAAACCAGAAAAAATTATTTGCGTTGGCTTAAATTACATAGATCATGCAAAAGAACTAAAAATGGAAATTCCAGATGAGCCTGTAATATTCTTAAAACCACCGTCGTCTCTAATTGGTGATGGCGATAGTATTGTAATTCCTGATCTACCTGATGGTTTAAATAGAGTTGATTATGAAGGTGAGTTAGCTATTGTTATATCAAAAAAATGTAGGAGTATTTCAAGGGAAAATTTTGAAGAGTTTGTACTTGGATATACATGCTTTAACGATGTTACCGCAAGAGATATACAAAAAAAAGACGGCCAGTGGACGAGAGCAAAAAGCTTTGATACTTTTGCCTCTCTTGGCCCTTATATAGTTAATGTTGACCCATCTGACCTTCAAATAGTTACAAGGCTGAATGGAAAGGTAGTTCAAAAATCGAGAACGTCAAATCTTATATTTGATGTAGGCTACTTAGTGGAGTTTATATCAAGTGTTATGACTTTAAAAAAAGGAGATGTGATAGCTACAGGCACTCCAGCAGGTGTTGGAGCTATTAAAAGAGGAGATATAGTTGAAGTTGAAATAGAGAAAATAGGAACTCTGGAAAATAAAGTTATATAAAATTTTAAATTACTCAACATCCTTAATTTTAAATATAGGACACAACTTGCATACATCACACCCGGGATATGTCTTTCCCGTTCTTGGGAAACTAACTCCGCCCAGTTCAACCGTTCTTTCGAGCATTCTTTTTACAACTGATTTAAACTTATTTCCGGGAATAAACAGGTTTATCTCTCCCTGTTCAGTTTTTCCAGATGTTTTGCTTCCACTACACATAGGTGTTAAGTTTAACTCATTTTCTAAGTAACACCACACTGCACCAGCACAAACTGCGGAATTTACAGTTATGTTTGGCCTTATAGGATGCTTGTTAAATGCTGAAGCATAATCATTGCATATATGGTATGCTTGTAGAACATCGCAAACTATGTAAATTACATCTGGTTCAAAATCAACTTTATGTAGGGGGGTTATTAAGAAACATTCAGGACTTTCTTCAAGTTTTGGCTTAGTTTTTACAAAAAATTCCGCTTGCTCCTTATTTTTAGCGTACTTTAAGTGTGCTTTTATTTCATTTTCATCAAAATCTTTCCATCCAAAAACGTATTGGGCATTTTTACACCCCATATTTTCTTTAAAACATACTAATTTTGTGCAATCCTGCCTTGCTAAGGCTGTGTATTGGCAGAATGTAAAAAATTTATTTGCTGTTTTATAATTTTTGTAAATCTTTGAATTAAAATCCTCATAAGAAAATTTTATTGCAACTGGGTGGTACTTCAATCTGAGCAAATGTCTAATTGAAATGGTTGCTTTTTCCCATGTTATCTCTCCAGATAACATTGTTTCCGCAAACTTTGAATCGTCAAGTAGAGTCGATACATCCATACTATAATTACTATCCAACTTCAAATTACATTTGCGGAATAACAATAAATCAAATGCGCGGGCCGGGATTTGAACCCGGGCTAACGCCTCGGAAGGGCGTTGTCCTACCACTAGACTACCCGCGCTTCTAATTAGTTAATTGTGTGTTGGTTATTTATTGTTTTTGCTGTACACATATTTTTATACAATACTAATTCCGTATGTCTATGGAACCAGTAGGCACCGTTAGGTGTCCTGAAGGAACGTACGAATTCACATTTGTAACACCAGATAATAAAAAATTGAAAACTGGTGAGTTCATTTACTACTTGCTTGATGGAAAAAAAGTGTTGTGTAGAGTCATTAAAAGAAAACCTCTTAGAATATATCCAGATACTTTTTTGTCACATCCTAAGGTTGAACCTTCGAAAATAATGAGAGCAGTTGGAATAGAAAATGAAACTCAACTTTTTGAAGTTAAGGCATGTATAATGGGTTATTATGATGAAAAACTTGGATTTATAAATCCAAGAATACCGCCTCCACCGGGAGAAAAAGTTTACATAGCTGAAGGAGAGGAAATACAAAAAACTTTAATGAAAAAGAAAATTTACGAAAAAGGATCTTTGCATGTTGGTTATTTACTTAATAGAGATGAGGATGTTCCGGTAGTTCTTGATGCATCGCTTGTTGCTAGTGAACACATCTGCATACTTGCATCTACTGGTAGTGGTAAGAGCTACCTTTCTGGTGTAATAGCTGAGGAGTTCATGAAACCATACAATAGAGGAGCACTTTTAATTTTAGATCCACATGGTGAATACCATACATTAAAGGAAATTGAGGGAATTGATGAATTTTTGGATGGAAACTATAAACCGCGAGTTAGAATTTTTGGTAAAAATGATGTAAAAATAAGATTGTGTGAATTGGATTATACAGAACTTGTTGGAATACTTCCAAATTTAAGTGACAAAATGGAGGCTATGCTGAAAAATGCTTATGAAATATTACCTGAAAAGTTCACTTCGGAGGACCTAATAAATGCAATTTTAGAAGTAGATTCTGAAAAAAGTTATACTTCAAAGGCACTTATATGGAGAATAAAGAGATACATTCAAGGGATGGATGTAATTGATGATTACGTGCATCTTGAACTTGTAGATATTTTAAAACCGGGACAGCTTAGTGTCATTCAACTTTACGAAATGAGTGATTTAGAACAGCAGATATTAGTTTCAGTTTTATTAAACAGAGTGTTAAATGCGAGAATTGCGGCTGAGAAAGGTAAAGAAAGTAATGAAATTCTTGAGTATCCGGTATTTATTATAGTTGAAGAAGCTCACAGGTTTGCATCGAGAGATGCTAAAAGTTACGATGTAATGAGAACAATTTTATCTGAAGGAAGAAAGTTTGGAGTTGGTGTGTGCTTAATTAGTCAGAGGCCATCTAAGATAGATTCCGATATATTGAGTCAGTGTATGACTCAAGTAGTTATGAGAATTGTAAATCCGGCTGATCAGGATAATATAAAGAGTAGCGTTGAAAGCATAGGTAAGGACTTACTTGATGAACTACCGGGATTAACAAAGGGTCAAGCTATTGTTGCAGGTGTTGCAGTTAATGCTCCTCTAATGATTAGAGTTAGAGAGAGATTAACAACACACGGTGGAATAAGTAGAGATTCCCCATCAGAATGGATAAAGTGGGTTAGCTTAAATGAATCTGAAACGAAAAAGAGAATTGTAAAACAGAAAAACGCAAAACTTTTCTGGGATGAATAAAAGCTTATATTGATTTAATTTAAAATATAAATTATGTATTGCAAAAAAGCACCCTATCTAAATAGAGTATATAGAAATCTAAGAAGTATTAAAAAGAATCAGGTAGAAAAAATTCTGAGAAACTTAAAAACATCAAACTGTATAATACCCATTGGAGAAGGTAGATCTAAATGTGCTTTGTATATAGGCTTGGGTAGAATAAATAAAATTGTGAAAACTCTTGGGGATTTGGATTTCCCCGGAAATACGATTTATGAGGCTGCTGAAGAACTTGAAAAAAGATATAAAAAAATAGCAATCTTCGTCAATTCCGGCAGTGGAGAAACTCTAATCCCTAAAAAAACAGTTCAGGAAATAACAAGATATATTGAGAGTAAAGGTAATAAATCGAACTATACTATTAATGCAATTACATCCAATCTTTTTTCTAGTATTGGCCTTATTAGGGAGAAAGACTTTGGATTTGTTATAGAATTAAAGGGTAGAAAAAGTGAACCTAAAAGTGAAAAAGAGTATCCAAAACTTGGAATAATGAATGATATATATGAATTGGGGAGTTTAATGCTAACTCACAGATTGAAACTTGCTGTTAACTATGATAGAGATTGCAATTTTGTCTTAGACATTAATGAAGATTTTAAAAATATCTTTAAAATTGTAGATGATTTTATGGATAGTGAAGTTTACTTGGACTTAGTAGATGCTGTAGAAAGGAGAAGTCACGTTACTGTAGGCGGGCTTGGTATTGCCAAGGAAGTCGCAATGATGACTGTTATAAGGTTACAACACGTTAAAAGGAGTGTTGGAGACGAAGCTTATCTTTCCGGTCCTTTGGCACCACACCCAAGAGCAGGAGATGTATTACTTTTAATTTCACGTAGCGGTGAGAATGAACCCCTTATAAATTGGTGTAATCAAATGAAGAAAAGTGGAGTTCAAGTTTATTCCATAGTGGGGAAGGAATCAACTCTATCTTCAATTACCAAAAGCTACGTTTTAAGATGTAGTTATGAAAACTTTTATTGTTATGCTGCTTACGTCCTTAGTCCACTTCCATTAAGTGTTGTGGAGAAATTAGCTACGCATGGTTTGAAATTACCAGAGTATATACTTCGTTGGTACCACAGCGTTACCCAGTAGAATTGTGAAAAAACGTAAGTAATATTTACTGCTATATTTTTGAATGAATATGAAGAAATTATTAGTATTTTTTATTTTGCTGGCAGTATTTTTAGCTGGATGCGCTCAAGTTGAAGAAAACAGAGGTACTAATGTTAAAAGTACGGCAAAAATGCCGAAAAATATGCCAGTTAATAAAACCAAAACTACCAACTTTGTGACAAAAGTATTCTTTTATTATTCCTCTAAGTGTCCTTACTGTAGAGAAGTTAAGCCTTATATGGAATTATTGAGAAAAACAGATAAAAACATAAAATTTTATTTCTGTGATATGTATAACATGAGTAATTGCTCAAAGGAGTGTCAATGGTTAGCGAAACATGTAGGCATAAATTCAGTTCCCGTAGCAATAGTGTATCATGGCGGATGGATAAAAGTATTTCAGGGGATAAATGTAGTTAAAACAGGTGAGTTTTTGCACATGTTTGGAGAGCCACTTCCAAAAGCAAAGTTGAATAATACAACATACAATACTACTTTATGTATAAATTGCCATTTAAAAAGGGGAATGGATTTACCAAAAAATTACACTTGTAGTTACTGCTGTCATCTTAGTAAAAAATAAATTTTTAATGTAAAATTTTACTATTAAATTTTATTAAATTTTAATTATTTTGAAAAAAGTAAAAATCGCAGAATAAATTTAGAAAAATTCAGCTATACTTATTTGTTTTTTAACATCACTTTCAAATAGAGATTTTATCTCTACTTCTACAAGCTTTAATCTCTGTCTTGTGTAGTCACTTACTTTGTAGCTTTCACTCAATTCTATTGATATATCTAAGTACTTCTTTATTGATCCGAAGTGTACAGACAATGTTAAGTTTCCACCACATTTTAGACACTTCCCCGATAATGGGATTCTTCTATACTTTGTGTTACAGTTTACACACCTAAACTCCTGCCTTGAAAAAGCCCTGAGGTTTCCTATTATGTCTGGTAAGAAATGCCTATTTATGACTCTCTCTGCAACATCGTTTTCATCTACAGCTATTATTTTTTCAGCTAAGCTCATCTGAGCTTTAACTTTGTCTTGCATGGATTTTAATAACTTGTAAGCGCTCTCCCTAACTCCGAGAGCTATATCTTCAGTATCATGTGTAAAACTTAAACAACAATCTTTGCAATCTGTGTCAAGCCTATCTTCAACTCTTTCTATCAATTCACAAATATCTTTTGGATTAGGGTAGTTATAAGTTAATCTATAAAATTCAAGAGGGTAAACTTCCACTATGTCCATGTTGTGTACTTCACTATCAACTTCTTTTGGATCTATTATGGTAGTGAGTACTAATGGGGCGTCCATTTTACCCCCTCTTTTGTCAGGCAAGTATGCTCTGGAAAAATTCAGAAGTCCATCGAGTAAAAGCATAACACAGTCTTCATCACCATCACAGTTTCTCCTCTTTGCTGCATGGAAGTATGGATGAGCATACCCTGCTAAAACATCTGTAAATCCAATTATTCTACCAAGAACCCCTGCCGAAGTATGAGGAGCTAATCCTATTACTAAGTGTCCTATTAAATCTTCTGGTTTTTCTACGTTGTAAAATGGATCCAATCCATAAAATTTGGTGAGTAAATCGTCTATGAATTTGGCAACTCTAACCATGTATTCAGCGGCATTTTTTGAAAGTATTATGTCTTGAGGTTTTAATTCAACTATTTGATCTTCGCTTTTTAGTTCATTTCCCTTCCAGTCATGTTCATAACCAAGTTCTTTTAATTTTTCTACACTAACTCCTATCTCTCTTGGTCTAAAGTGTGTTAATGGTATATCAGTCATGTCAAATCTAATAGTACCATCTTTGAACACATATACTCCATGTTTAGCTCTTAAGATACCTTTTTCAAGCCTTTCGGGTATTTTTAGTTTTGAAGTCATTCCTATTACTCCTTTTATCGTGGAAAAAGTATCTCTTTCTCCTAAGTTCTTTAAAGCACTTTCATAAAGCTCTTTTATATTCACATTTTTTCTGGAGTAAGCAATGGTCTCACTCCCACACCTTGGACAAATCTCACTTCCAACTTTTATTTTGCACCTTGTACAATAGTAAACTTGCTCTGTTAAACCACCGCATTCACATTTCAACCAAAAACCTTCTTTTCCACATTTTTTACATTTTCTAACTGCAACTTCTACAGATATCATTCCCTTAGCTGAATTATAGGATGAAGTGTAGTTTATTGCATTTTTTATATCTCTTGTTTTTCCTCCAGCTTGTCCAAGCGGAAATAGTAAGTGAGGGGGTGGGCTCATTTTCCTTTCTTTTGCTTTTTCCGGTCTGCCCATTCTTGCACCAATTCTCCAAGGTGATCTCGCTCTAATATCCAAGCCTGACAAACTCCTTACTATTTCAAGTGCTGAGCCGCTTTTTGGCATACTAACTCTTTTGTTCAGATTTTCGTCTAATCCTAAGCATCTAATAAGTACTCTCCATTTTTCAAGAACAATCCTACCATTCCTAACTTTGTGAGGAATAAGCAAATTTTCAAGTATTCTTTTTCCTTTTTCGTCAAACTCTACTGTTAATAATCCAATATTACCTTCAACTTTTCCTTGTTTACTTATCCAGTTTCTGAGGTATTCAATTTCTTCCCTACTTATATCGTGCCACATGTAAGTATATTCAGGATGTAAAGGCACATCGTATTCTTCACAAAGTTTTAAAACCGTTTTTTCGTCAATTTTTTCCCTAATATATTTTGAAGGCACACCTTTCTCTTCGCACTCCTGCTTCCACCATTCATAAACGAAAGGCGAAGGTAAAAGCGGATGATTGTTTTCGAGAAAATCTCCAAAATTTATTAGAATTTCTCCCATATCTAAGATTACTTCAACTTCCTCTTTAATTGAAATAGCCTCTTTATAGCTATCAATTCTAACTACGTCTCCGTTCTTTAATCTTACAGTTGGCCCCTCTATACTTGTAACTGGAACGACGCTCCCAGCTTTTCCGGGTCTTTCTATTTTTAGTTGGGTTCCAATTGCAATAAAAGAATCCGCTATAACCATTGTTGCTGGATTTATTCCTATGGTTGCAAAACCAGAATTCCTTGCTCTGCCATACCTAAGCCTAAAACCCCCTTTACGAGAGGGATGACTAAAAACAGGTCTTCCAGCAACTATATCTGAAAGGTACTTATCCTTTGGTTTTACACCACCCTCTTCTTTACTTTCTTCTTTTCCACTCTCTTTTGTACTTATTAGTTTATCGAGCCATTCCCATCCGCTTATTGATATACTATCCACGAGCTTCTTCAGTTTTGGAGCTTTTAACGCGATACCTTCTGCTATAACGAGGCACATACCACCTCTAACTCTGTTTGTTTCCACTCTTGGCAAATCTCTGTATCCTGAAACTTCAGCATCTTCAGTGGGTTCACCATCAATACATATAGGACAATTTGATACTATCAATCTTATTTCTTCATCGCTTGGTAAGTATTGAAGATTTGCAACTTTTTTATAAAGAGGGATCTCCTCACAATATCTTAAAATTTCTTGTTCTGTTGGTTTATATCTATCTATTCCAAGCTTTCTTCTAACGAGATCTCCAACTAAGACGGATATTACTTGTGCAGTTCCCCCAGCACTTCTTATGGGGCCTGCATAGTATATTTTCAAAAATTCAGTACCATCATCATTTTTATCTATTTTTACTTTGGCTATTCCTTCTATTGGGGCAGCTACAACGCCTTCTGTTAAAATAGCTACAGCACTTCTGACAGCTAAATCTATAGCTTTCAGTCTATCAAATTTGCCAAATTTACCGTCTATTATATCTTCGGCAATTTGAAAACAGACTTTTTCTCTACTCATTCCTTTTTTTTCTAATTCTTCTATTCTCTCAGCAACTCCTTTTATATGTAGCAACCTTTCAACTCTTTCAGCCATGTTTTTAGCTATTGGTATTTCCACTTCCGTACTTGGGTCCAATCCTCTACTTCTTGCTTTTTTCGCGATCTCATAAGCAATACTAACGTTTTTAAGTAACATTTCATGATACTTTTTTATTTCTTCAGTTAAAACTATTCTTCTTTTATCAATTTTAACTTCATCATCAAATAGGGGGAAGAATTTATCTAAGGTTGTGATCATTGTTCTTAGTTTGGTCTATCGTGATTAAGGCTTTTGGTTTGGTATATTTAGATAGTTTATTTATTTATATAATTTTAAAATTTCGCATAAAATATAAATAGTCAAAATTATTTGATGATATGTCAATGACTTTGAAAAAAATAGCACTGCTTCTAATTGTTGTAGCATTGATTTCAGGTTGCACTCAAAAACAGAAAGAAAAAAATAATTTAAATATTTTATTAAAACATAATTTGGTTAAATATGCAAAAAATTTTAAATTAATACCATTCAAAGCAGAAAATAGTAGAGGTTATATTTTATATGTAAAAAATGATAAAAAGTGGAATGTCTATATTCTTTATAATGGCACAAAGCCAAATATAAGTTTTGTAAAAAATCCTATTTACATTAAAATTCCAGTTAAAAGACTAATAGTTATGTCATCTACTCATTTAGCTATGCTGGAGGCTATTAATGCTACAAATTGCTTAGTCGGATTTATGTATGGTGGTAACTACAAAATATACTTTAAGGATGTAGCCGAAAAACTAAAAGAAGGTAAAATTTTGAATGTTGGAAGTCCTTACAATCCAGATTATGAAAAAATATTGAAACTTCATCCAGATTTAGTTGTCATTTACGTTGCTATGAACAACTATAAAGTTGCAGAGAAACTTAAAGAGTTAAATGTGCCTTTTGTTATTGATAGTGAGTGGAAGGAAAATACACCTCTTGGCAGAGTTGAATGGGTTAAGTTTTTTGGAGCTATAACTGGAAAAGAGAGCATAGCTTGTAAATACTTTAACAGAATAGTTGAAAATATAACTAAAATTAAAGAAAAAGTAAAAGATGCGAACAGACCAACGTTAGTATGGGCTTTGATATGGCATGGTAGAGTATATATGCCTTCAAATACGTCTTATGTAGCAAACATGGTAAGAGATGCTGGATGTACTTACTTGGGATTTAATGGTTCAGCATATACAACTACTAATATAGCAAATCTAATTAAAATAGCGAATAATGCAGACTACTTCATTTATGCATCGTATTTTGCAAAAAATCTTACGTACATAAAAAATATAGATCCTAGATTAACTGAAATAAAGGCGTTTAAAGATGGCAGAATTTACAATATAACTCCCGATTACTGGCAACTTGGTTATATACATACTGATCGAGTAATCGAAGATTTAGCAGCAATAACACATCCAAACTTATTTAGAGGCTACAAACCACACTACTTTGTTAGATTAAAATGACCAAAAAATTATTTTTACTTTTAATTTTGCTTACAGTTTCAATTTTTCTTGGTATAATAATTGGTAGTGTTAACGCATCTATTTTTGATTTAATAAAGTTTCTTTCAGGAAAAAATGATGTTCTCGGATATATTGTGTTTGAAGTTAGAATGCCAAGAACTTTTGCTGCTGCAATAGCGGGAGCGAGTTTAGCAGTTTCAGGTTTGTTGTTACAAACGTATTTCAGAAATCCGCTTGCTGGCCCATACGTTCTTGGTATATCTTCAGCAGCATCTTTTGGTGTTGCACTTTATATCTTGGCGGGTGTGATTTTAGTTCCAAATTTCTCTTTTTACGCTCCAGCTTTCGTAGTTTCAGCCCTTCTTGGATCTGCTATAGCAATATTGGTTTTAGTTCTTGTTGCAGCTAAGGTTAGAAGTGGAGTAACTCTATTGATTGTAGGGTTAATGATAGGTTATGCATTCTCTGCAGTTGATCAGATTTTAATAACTTTTGCAAATGCAAGAAATGTTCAGATATACATTTTATGGAGTTTTGGAACATTTTCGGGAGTTACTTGGTCTTACCTTGAGTTTATGTTAATAATCTTACTGCCTGTTATAGTTTCTTCTTTTTTTCTTTCTAAATCTTTAAATGCACTACTTCTGGGAGAGGAATACGCAAAAACAATGGGAATTAATGTTAAAGTTGTAAGAATTGCAATAATGTGTATTTCTGCTATTTTAACAGCTGTAGTAACAGCATACTGTGGTATAATTGCATTCGTAGGTTTAGCTGTGCCACACATAGTAAGACTGTTTTTTAAAACGTCCAACCACTTCATATTAATACCAGCTTCAGCGCTTGCTGGAGCATCTATAACTGTCTTATGTGATATAATTGCTAGAATGCTTTTAAATCCTATAGAACTCCCAATTAGTGTTGTTACATCTCTTTTTGGAGCACCTATTGTTATTTATCTCGTTATCAATAGGTAAGATTTTATAAGCCGAGTTTTTGAAAAATCTTAGATGCTAAGGAGAGAAAAAAAACTTGAAAGAGAATTGGCTGAATTGAGAATTAAAAAACTTATTGAAATGTCTGAAAAAATAAAATTTGAGGATTATGATTTATCAAGAAGATATATAATTTTGGCAAGGAAGATTGCAATGAAATATAGAGTAAAAATACCTAAAGAATTAAGAAACTTTTGTAAGAAATGCTTTTACCCATATAGACACGATAGAATTAGGGTTAGAATTAAAAAAAGCAGGGTTATTATTACATGCTTAAATTGTGGAAATGTGAAAAGAGTGCCTATTCGTAATAGACGTTAAATTTATTAGCATTCCAACTGAGAAATTTATCATGTTTATTAAAGTAAAAACACCTTCAAGAATACATATCACTCTAATTGATTTAAATGGTAGCATTGGTAGAGTTGATGGTGGTGTTGGATTTGCTTTAAATCAACCGAGCATAGTAGTTGAGTTAAGAAAAGGAAAAAATAAGTGTATTTCAAAAAATACGGAATTAAAGAAAAAGGCTGAAAACACACTTAATAAATTGAAAAGTGTTTTTGGTTTTGAGGCTGAAGTTAGTATTTTAGAAGAATACAAACCACATTGTGGTCTTGGTAGCGGAACTCAGTTATCTCTTGCAATTGCAAAAGCTTATTCGGAACTTTTTGGTATTAAATTAAGTGTAAGGGAGCTTGCAAAAATAGTAGGTAGAGGTGGTACATCGGGCATAGGTGTTGCTGTTTTTGAAAAAGGAGGTTTCATTGTAGATGGGGGGCATAGCTTAACTGTAAAAAAAGGTTTTTCACCATCCTCTCTTAGCAAAGCCCCTCCTCCTCCAGTAATTTTTAGATATGATTTTCCATGGAAAGTTGCGATTGTAATTCCTGAAGTTTTAGGTTTTGCTGGAAGGAGAGAAGTTAATTTATTTGAAAAAAACTGCCCAATACCTATTGAAGAAGTTAGAGAACTTTCACATATAATTTTAATGAAACTTCTACCATCTGTTGTTGAAGAGGATATAGATTCGTTCAGAAAAACTATAAGTAAAATTCAGAAAATTGGATTTAAGAAAATTGAAGTGAATATGCACAGTGATATAGGAATTCCAGAACTTTTAGAACAATTTGAAGGGGCGGGTATGAGTTCTACTGGAACTGCCATATACATTGTTGTTGAATCTGAAAAAGAAGGAAAAATTTTGTTAAAAGATATGAAAAAATTTTTTGAGGAGAAAGGTATAGAATGCGAGACTTTAATTGCCACACCAAACAACACTGGAGCGAGGGTTGAATTGAATGAGGTATGAAGTTTGGTATGGTGTAGTTGAAAGTGATAAAGATGGTAGTAGAGTTGTTGAAAAGAGAATTAAATTTGATATAAAAAATAAAAAACTACCATTTAACTTAAAAGAAGTTGCATTAAAAGATGTTTTTAAAGATGAAAAAGAATACTACTCTACTTTAAGAAAAGAAGCAATAAAATTCTTCAAAAATAAAGCTGAAAAAGAATTAAAAAGAGAAGATTTGTATGTAATACATCTTTTAAAACTACTTGATGAGCTCGACGAAATTATTAATCTGCTGGAGAATAAAGTAGAAGATATTGAGGAAGTTAGAGAGAGTGAAATATGTGATCTAACAAGAGAGGAAATAAAAGCTCTTAGAGTTCTTAGAAGCAAAGTAGAAAATGAAATTGAGAAAATACTTGAAAAAATAGCACCAAATTTGTATTCGATTCTCGGAATTGTTGCGGCAAGGTTACTTGAAAAAGCAGGAAGTTTAAAAAAACTGGCTGAATTACCTGCAAGCACAATACAAGTTCTTGGTGCGGAAAAAAGCTTGTATAAAGCTATGGCAAGAGTAAAAAGGGGTAAGAAAGCTAAATTCCCAAAACACGGAGTAATATTTCAGCATCCATTTATAAGAACACTGCCAAAGAAAAAAAGAGGTAAAATGTCCAGATATATGGCTGCTAAGGTAGCAATAGCTGCAAGAATAGACTACTTTTCAGGTGAATTGAGAGAAGAGTTGTCTCAGAGTGTTCGTAAAAAGTATGAGGAATTGAGGAGGAATTAAATTTATGTTGTACATTGTATTTCTTACAGCTAAATGTAATTTGAGTTGTAAATACTGTGGAGGCAGTATTGATCCAAACATAATGCCGTCTGAAATAACCTATGATTTGAAACTTCTAAAAAACTTTGTAGAAAAAGACGAAAATGCCATTTTAGCTTTTTATGGTGGAGAACCTTTATTGAGGCCAAGTTTAATGGAAGAGATAATGGATGAAATTGATGCAAAGCACTTTGTTCTGCAAACAAATGGCTTATTCTTAAAAAAAGTCAGGAAAAAGTATCTTAAGAAGTTATCTACCATTCTCATTTCTATTGATGGTGTTAAGGAAGTTAATGACTATTACAAAGGGGAAGTTTACGAAAAAGTTATGGAAAACGTTAGATGGTTAAAAAAATTTTATTGTGGAGATTTAATTGCAAGAATGGTTGCTAACGAGAAAACAGATATCTTTAGAGATGTTAGACACTTGCTAAGCGTCGGGTTCGATCGTGTTCACTGGCAAATTAATGCAGTATGGAGTCCTGATGGATTGTGGACTGATTTTGGTAGCTGGATAAAAGAATACAATACTGGAATATCGAAACTTGTAGATTGGTGGGTTAAAGAAATAGAAAATGGGGTAGTGAGAGGAATTGTACCATTTCTTGGTATTTTTAAGGCATTTCTTTTTGAACCAAACGTATCTCCTCCTTGTGGGGCTGGTAAAACATCATTCTCTATAACAACTGATGGTAAGATTACAGCCTGTCCAATTTGTGCTGAATTCGAGTGGAATAAACTTGGTGATTTGGAAAGTGGTATAAAAAAGTTTGTTGATATTTTAGAGCCTTGTAAGAGTTGTAATTTTTCCACAATATGTGGAGGTAGATGCCTATTTTTTAATAGGGAGAGACTTTGGGGGGATGAAGGATTTAAACTTGTGTGTGGTTCTTGTAAGCATCTGATAAATGAGATTGAGCGGGTAATACCAAGAATAAAAGGATATGTAAAAGAAGGAAGGGTTGATTTGAGAGATCTTCAATATCCAAAATTTAACAACACAACTGAAATAATTCCATAAGCATAAAAAATTTTACAAAAAATATAAAAATTTAAAATTCTTTTGCAGCCATCTTTATATCTTCAGCCTTTACAGTCTTTCTACCAGCATGATTTGCAAGCTCTACAGCCCTCTTAGCAACTTTGGTTGCGTATTCTTCTATTGCATCTGCAAGCGCCTTTTTAGCACTTTCACTAACTCTCTGAGCCCCTGCATTTCTAATTATTCTTTCAACTGGGGCAAGAGGCAATTCACCCATTCATCACACCTCCTATACTGGCCGGTTGTTGAATTATCAAACACATTCATCCCGCAAATTGCTCAAACTCACCGGCCATCCTATGTCTTTCATTTTTCAGAATATCTAATATATAAATCTTTAGGTTGTAACTCATTCTGGTAGCCCTAATTTGTCATTTGGGGCATAATTTACCTATACTAATTATCCACACTTTGTAAACCCACACATTTTACAAATCATGCAACCTTCTCCATATTCTAATACATTACCACACTCAGGACAAACTCCACCAATCATCTTTGTTTTTTGCCTTTTATTTTCCATAAACTCTGTTAGTGGCTTAATACCGTCAGTCCTCTTGCTTGTAAATTCACCTTTTAGATATTTCTCAAGAACTTTGGCTACTCCATCAGCACAGGAGGTAATTATTTCCCCATTGTCAAAACCAATGGATGGGCATCTTATTCCTTTTAACTGTCTTATTAAAGCGTAAGGATTGACCTGACTTCTTAAAGCTACGCTTAGTAGTCTTCCTATTGCTTCTGTCTGTGATGCTGCACAACCTCCGCTTTTTCCGAGTTGAACGAATACTTCAGCAATTCCATAATCATCTTCGTTAATAGTTACGTATAAAGATCCGCATCCAGTTTTTGTTTCTATAGTAGTTCCAGTAGTTACTTTTGGTCTTGGTCTTGGTTCTATGTACTGGCCTTTTACAATTCTGCCTCTTATTTCTTTTTCCTCTTTTTTCTTAGCTTTAGCCAAGACTTGCTCTTCTCTGCTACCATCTCTGTAAACAGTTATACCTTTACATCCAAGTTCGTATGCGAGTAAAAATGCCATTTCTACATCCCTCTTTGTAGCATGGTTCGGCATGTTTATTGTCTTTGAAACTGCATTGTCCGTGTATTTTTGGAAAGATGCCTGCATTCTCACATGCCACTCTGGAGATATATCGAGAGCACATTTAAACACTCTTCTAATGTTTTCTGGAATTTCATTTATTTCTTGAATGCTTCCTTCTTCAGCTATTTTGCTTAATATTTCATCGTTGTAAAGTCCTAATTTTTTAAGAACTTCTTCAAAAATTGGATTCACTTCAAAAAACTCTTCTCCGTCGAGTATGTTCATCCTCTTAAAAGCTAAAGCATATACCGGCTCTATTCCTGATGAACAACCGGCAATTATGCTTATAGTACCAGTTGGGGCTATTGTAGTTGTAGTAGCATTTCTCATTTTTATTCCCTTTTTCTCCCAAACACTTCCCTTCCAGTTGGGAAAAACCCCCCTCTCTTCAGCAAGTTGCTGAGATGCAAAGTGAGATTCTCTTTGTATGAACGACATGAGTTTTTCTGCTATTTTTAATGCGTCTTCGCTATCGTATGGTATGTTCATCTTGAATAGGGCATCAGCAAAACCCATAATTCCTAAACCTATCTTTCTGTTTGCGAGAGTCTTTTCTTCAATTTCTTTTAGAGGATAAGAATTAACGTCTATAACATCATCTAAGAATCTTGTTGCGAGATGTACAACTTCTTTTAACCTGTCCCAGTCGAAATCCTTTCCTTTTACAAAAGCTGAAACGTTAATTGATCCGAGGTTGCATGATTCGTATGGGAGGAGTGGCTGCTCCCCGCAGGGATTTGTAGCTTCAATCTTTCCTACATGTGGTGTTGGATTATGTTTGTTTATCGTATCAAGAAATATCATGCCCGGTTCTCCATTTCTCCATGCACCTTCGACTATCATATCGAATATCTTCCTTGCTTGGATCCTTTTCACTTCTTCACCGGTTCTTGGATTTATTAGGGGGTAATCTCTGTTCTCCTTTAAGGCTTTCATGAACTCGTCTGTAACTCCTACGCTGATGTTGAAGTTTCTTAAAACTCCTTCTTCCCACTTAGCTTTTATGAATTCTTCTATATCTGGATGGTGTACGTTTAGTACACCCATATTTGCTCCTCTTCTCTTTCCACCCTGTTTTATCTGTTCAGTTGCAGCATCGAATATTTTCATGAAACTTACAGGGCCGCTGGCAACACCTTTGGTTGAGTGAACTATATCACCTCTAGGCCTTAATTTTGAAAATGAAAAACCAGTTCCTCCTCCACTCTTTTGAACTTTTGCCATATCCCATAAAGCTTTAAATATTCCATCTATCGAGTCCTCTACAGGTATAACGAAGCATGCAGATAAGTTTAAACCCGTTCCCGCATTCATCAAAGTTGGAGAGTTTGGTAGGAACAACTGTTCATCCATTATATTGAAGAATGCTTTTGCCATAGTTTCACTGTCTCCATCGTATTTCTCTTCAGCAGAAGCGACAGCCTTAGCTACTCTCCAAAGCATTTCTTCTGGTGTTTCTATTATCTCTCCCTTTTCATTCCTGAGGAGGTACCTCTTTTTTAGTACAACTTCAGCTGTTTTGGTTAGCCTCATGAACTAACTTTTGTACCCTCAGTTATTAGGTTTTATTGAGAGGGTAGCTTAACATTTTAAATGCTCTATACACTTCAGCAACGCTCCAAGCTTGAGCAATACACCCCTCTGGAGTATGCGGAGCATCTCCATCAAATATTTCTGAAATAAATCCTATTCCAGCCTCGTAAATGTGTGAAAATAAAGGCATTAAAATTTCGGGTTCAATTTTTATATTGTATTTTAATCCAAGATCGATGTAAAATCCAAGAAGCCATGGCCATACGCAACCGTTATGATAGCTCTCATCTCCAATAAACTTGCCTCTATATTCTTTGTGATCTGGTGAAAGTGTCCTCAATCCGTAGGGTGTGAGAAGCTTCTTCTTAACCATGTAAAAAACATTTTTTGCTTCTGGAAATCTTTCAATATCCGACAGTATCGATAAGGCAATTACTTGATTTGGCCTAAATGACTCATCATCTTTTAAATCTTTGAAGTACTGTCTATTCCAAAACACTTTTTTGAACTTTTGTATTGAGTCTTCTACGTTAGTAGGTATATCTATTCCAAGTCTATCTGAGAAGTCTAAGGCATTTATCCATAGAGCATTAATTTCTACCGGACAACCATCTCTCGGTGTGTACTTAGTATCCATCCACGTAGTTTTTGGTTTTACATATATTAAATTTCCTTTTAATTTTGCGACATCGCTGTTTGGATAAAACTCCACTATTTCCTCAACATATACTTTTAATCTATATATAAAATTTTTATCTCCTGTTTTTTCGTAAAACTTCTTTAAAGCGTAAATAAACCACAAACTTGCATCACTTGAATTGTAATCCAAATCTTTTAGTTTATTTGGAATTAGTCCATCTTTAATCTTTCTTGCAAAATTAAGAAAAATTTTTTTTGCACAGTCAAATTTACCCCTCTCTAACAGTAATCCGGGAATGCTTACAAACGTATCTCTACCCCAGCCATCTATAAACCAGTGGTATCCAGCTACAATGTAACCATCTCTCAAAAAAGAGTCGCATGCCATCTCCAACATTTCTACTGGGTTAAAGAAGTTCAACTTATTTGGAATGTTTACTTCATTTTTATTCAAATCTCCAACTCTCACTTCTATTTTGTCAGTGTTAGCAACTATTTTTATTGGAGCATACAAATTTTCTCTAAATTCGTAACCTCTTTCCCTATCTCTTCTATATTCTACGTTCCAGTAGATGTAATCTACTCTTTCAATGTTTAATTCTGAAGCTAAAATCTTCAAAATAGCACTCTCATCTTTGGATTTTATAACCATATTCCCGAAAGACACATCTTCAAAGTTTTTTCTTGTTTGATGAATTTCTCTCATAGCAAACAGTGGAATCAACTTAAATTCAACCGGCTCACTTGATGAATATATTATACTAACAAAACCATCCTCTAAAACTATTTTTTTCTTTACAAAAACATCTGAAAACCAATAGTGAAACTCAGCAGGATGAACGTAAGAATAAGTGTACTTTAAACACTCACAATCAAGACAGTTGCTAAATTCAAAACATGACAGTCTCTTATCGAATACATAATCGTCAATGGCTGATAGAATAACGTAATCGTTTTTGACTAGTAATCCATGGTATTTTCTCGTATTTCCTGCTAAACTTGAAGATGAGTAACAATTGTTTTTAATCAACAAGTATTCTTTTTTATTTGCATTTTCGTAATCCATTTTAGATAGTATCATTACAAAAACCTCTTGTAAATTTTTTCAGTTTTTTCAGCACACTTATCCCAAGTAAATAATTCTAACACTCTTTTTCTACCTTCTTTCCCCATATCTTCTCTCATTTTCTCGTCGTTTAAAATTAAAGAAGTATAGTATGCTATATCATGTGGATTGTCAGGATCTATGTGAAAACCTGTTTTGCCATGGATCACTTGCTCTCTTAAACCAGATGTGCCTTTTGCTCCAACAACAACTGGTTTCATACAAGCCATAGCTTCAGAGCAAACTATTCCAAATGGTTCGTACCTTGAGGGTATAACTACTACGTCTGAGGATAAGTAGTGCAGAATTCTTTCTCTCTCACTCACAAACTCAAACCTAAGGATACAGTTGGCTCCTACATCTTTGGCTAAGTTCTGTAGATAATTCTCCATTTCACCTTTTCCAACTACCACAAGCTTAACTTTTCCGCAGTATTTCTCTATTTTTGGCATCGCTCTGATTAGAGAATCAACTCCTTTTACCCATGTCAACCTTCCAATAAATAGAACTATCTTTTCATCTTTTGTGAACTTAGACTTAAACTTTTCAATTTCATCGCGTTTAAAGTTATTTGGATTATATTTTTCAGTGTCTACTCCATTGTAAACAACTTCTATTTTATTATCCCCGTAATGCAACTTTATTTCATCTTTCATTGCTTGACTTACAGTTATTATTAATTCGGAATTTTCAATCCCCTCTTTTTCTATTTCACAAACAGCAGAAGATGGATTGTTCATTCTTCCATATTCGGTTGAGTGAAAGTGTACTACGAGAGGTTTTCTTAGTGTAGCTGAGACAATACCTCCAGCAGGAAAAGATAACCAGTCGTGGGCAACTACTAAATCTGCATCTCCAAGTTCTGAAGATTTGTATGCTGAAATAATATTGTAAAATAAAGTTTCAGCGTAAAAAATTCTACCATCGCCCCAATTTCTTACATCTGGTGGTAAAAATGATGAATAAATTGATGGTTTGGGTACTTTAACTCTGAAGACGTTTACTCCATTCAAAACTTCATGTCCAGATTTAGCACCCTTAGTAAAAATTGATACATCATTTTTCTTTGCCAACCTCTTAGATACTTCCATTGCATATACTCCCAATCCACCCCTTAAAAAAGGGGGGAACTCATCAACAAAAATGTGCAGTTTCAATTTTTACACACTCCTGTAAACATCAATCATCTTTTTTGCTATAACTTTCCACCTAAACCTTTGTTCTACTTTTTCTCTACCTCTTTCCCCCAGCAACCTTACTCCTTCAGAATCATCTATCACATAGTTTATACCCCATGCAATAGATTCTGGAGTGGGGTATACTTTTATCCCATCGTAAAAGTTATCTATGTTTTCAGATAAACCTCCTACATCTGTGGCTACAACACACCTCTTAGCACTCCAAGCTTCAAGCAATATCAATCCAAACGGCTCATTTCTACTTGGTATTACTACTATATCTGCTGAATTTAATAATCTAACAAATTCTCTATCTGGTATATATCCAGTAAATAACACTGGTAAATTTTTTGCTTTTTCTTCAAGCCAACTTCTCATATCTCCGTCTCCAATAAATATAAATTTGGCATCCCATCTATGCTTTAGTACTTCCGGTATCGCTCTCAACAATAAATCTGGACCTTTTTGATAAACTAAACGACCCGCAAAAACTATGAGGGGGGCTAGGGGATGTATTCTGTACTCTTTTTTTACAAGACCAGCATCAACATCAGTATAAAATTCCTCAGGATGTACTCCATTTGGTACTACTCTTATTTTCCATTCTGGAATGTTGTATAGCCACATTACTTCGTTTTTTAATGTATCTGATACGGTAGTTATTTTCTTGGCTATCAAACCGGCATACCATTCTTTTCCAGATATCTCCCTAAACTCCCACCAGTTACCAAATTTATTTCCATTTCTACCATATTCTGTTGAATGATATGTAAATACAGTATTTTTATCTCTTAATATGTGTAGTGCTTCAACCATGTGCCAATCGTGAAAGTGTAGTATATCGAACTTTGGATTGTCAAACTCTTTGAACACATCTACAAGTTTTAAACTTAAGTTTTTGCAGTACTCCACTATATTACTGCCATGAGGACAATAGCAGTGATATTTTACACCATTTACTTCTAAATCTCCTATGCCCCTCGTAAAAAAATGAACTTCATGTTTCTTAGCTAATTCTTCAGCAAGATGTGTGGCAGCTCTTGCAAGTCCTCCAACCCTCTCAGTATATATGCTCTCCCAACAGAAAAAAGCTATTTTAAGCGTTTCCATAATTCACACACTCTCTCAAACACAACATCTACGGGAGAGTGCACATTCGATAATTTTTCAGCCAGCTCTTTATCTCCTACTACTTCTGCAATCCAATTCTCAAAATCCCCTCTTTTTTTATGTTCTTCTATACACTTGCCACTAATTCCCTTCAACTTTTCTGCAAACTCACTTAAAGAATAAGCTGAACAGATATATTTTCCATCCTCAAAGAAATGAAATGCTTTTTCTGGTGGTACCGTTCTGAGAATTCTTAGTATTTTTTTCCTCTTGTTTTCCGGCATTTTTGACAATACATTTTCCTCAAAAGAGTTTAAAGTTTTCATATATATCTCAAATGCAGTATATGGATCACTTTGGCTGAAGTATGAATGTACTTCACCACAACTGCCACTTTTTGTTGACATATAATAGAAGTGATCACTTGTTTGTAAAATTCTCCACTTTCTTTTACTTTTTTCATCTATTGCATAAATTTCTGCATCTCTTATAGCTCTTATAGCTGACTTTTGCATCTCGTTTCCAGCCCAAGCTGAGATGTCTTTCTCTAAATCTGCCCAAGATGTGGTTTTATCGCATTTTAATTCTCCTCTATCCTTTATTTTTGCTATTTCAGACGGTAGAGCAAATTTGATTCCTTTACTTTCACACTCTTCAGGCAGATATTTTAAAAATTCAAGAATTCCCGATTCTTTCCAATGATGTTCACCAAATGTTTCATAATCTATGAAGATGTTAATACAATCCCCCGGAGTTTTAGAAAGCCACTCAGCATATTTTTCCGCTGTTAGTGGATATTCATTCCAACTTTTACATGAAAATCTAAATGCTATATCATCGGAGAGCTGATAATTTCTAACAAGAACTTTTATTTTACCACATCTATAAACAAAGTTTGGACTTTTGCCATTTAATAGAGCATTACAACCTTCGGCGTAAATAGCTTTAAATCCCATTCTATGTGCTGAACTTGCTACATCTTTATTAAAAATCAATTCAGTATTCTCGAAAACCTCGGGTTTAACTCCAAATTTTTCTTTCAGCATATTTTTATGCATTTTAACTTGCTCTTCAAACTCCTTTATTGAAAATAAACTTGATATGCTATGAAAGTACGTTTGAGCTAAGAATTCGCAATTTTTATGTTTTGCACACTCTTGAAATAATTCTAAAGCTTCTTTACACCACATTTCAAGCTGTTCTACTAAAAGTCCTGATAAGCTGAATGAACATTTAAAACCTCTGTCAAGATTATCAAGGATTATCTTTGTTGCAGGAATATAACACTTTTTTGCAACTTTTTCAAGAATTTTTTTATTAGAATTGCACAACCTAAAAGGTTGGTGTACTTCAAATGAAAAACTAATCATAGATCATTCCTCGCTTGTTTCAACTTTTAAGACTCTTGCATCACCAATTCTCACAATTTTAACGCTCCAAATCCTATTTATTACATATTCCAAATTCTCACCTCCAATATAATTACTACTCCGTAATATTTAGCCTTTTTGTAACAACAAGCTAATTAGTAAAATGATTGTAGTTTAACCATGGTATCGAGAAATGAATTCGTAAACACTCTTGTGGATTTGATAATGAAAGCTGAAACTGAATTAAGTAAAGATGTTTTAGAGGTTATAAAAAAAGCGGAGAAAGAAGAGGAATATGAAATTGCAAAGGTTGTACTTCAAACAATTATAAAAAATGTTGAAGTCGCATTAGAGAGGAGAATACCTATTTGCCAAGATACAGGAATTCTCGTATTTTTCTTGGATGTTGGGATTGATGCAAAGTATAATTTTGATATTTATGATGCGATTAGAGAGGCGACCCGTATTGCAACGAAAGAAGTTCCACTTAGACCCAATGCCGTTCATCCTATTACAAGAGTTAATTCTGGGGATAACACCGGAATATATGTACCTGTTGTACATACGAGTGTTGTTGAAGGTGATGAAATAAAAGTTACAGTAATGCCAAAAGGAGCAGGGAGTGAAAATGTGTCTAAGTTAATGATGTTGCTTCCGGGTGAAGTTGAAAAAATACCTGAGTACGTTGTAGAAGTGATAAGAAATGCAGGTGGAAAACCCTGTCCACCTGTTTTTGTTGGAGTTGGTATAGGAGGTACTTTTGATGAATGTGCAGTTTTATCAAAAAAGGCGTTACTAAGAGATGTTAGGTATATGAACGATTTTGAAAGAAAGATACTTGATATGTTAAATTCTCTTAACATAGGGCCTATGGGTCTTGGAGGAAAAACTACAGCTCTATCAGTTCTTGTTGAAACTGCACATTGTCATACTGCCTCTTTACCTTTAGCAATTAATGTTCAATGTTGGGCAAATAGGAGAGCATCCACAATTTTGGGGTGATTGGTTATGAAAAAATTAAAATTAAATATAGAAAAAATTTTTGGGTATGATTTAAATGCTGGTGATATTGTTTATTTAAGTGGAGATATTGTTACTGCGAGAGATAAAGCACATTTAAGAGCTGTAAAACTAATAAAAGAAAACAAAATTGAGGAAGTACCTACCGAACTTTTTCATTTACCAATATATCATTGCGGTCCACTAATAAAAAATAGTAAAGTTGTATCAGCTGGTCCAACAACTTCTGCAAGAATGAACGAGTACGCACCTCTAATTTTAGAATTTAGTAAATGCCCCATCATAATTGGAAAAGGCGGTATGAATGAAGGAGTTGTTAAAAAGCTTGAAGGTAGGGGATATTACTTGTCTTTTCCGGGAGGAGCCGGAGCTCTTGCAGCTGAATGTATAAAGGAAATAAAAAAAATATATTGGAGTGATCTTGGTATGGCTGAGGCAGTTTACGTTTTTAGAGTTGAGAACTTTGGACCTTGCATTGTAGCAATAGATAAAAAAGGTAGAAATCTCTACGTCGAAAGATCCCAAAAATGATCAAACAGGCATTCTATCCATTTTATGCATTTTTTATCTTTACATAAATAGTATACTGAACTAAAAGTTTTATCCGGCACTATATGTATGAGAGCCATTTTATAATCTATAACTGCGAGCTGAAGTGGTAGATTATCTATAACTTTAACTTCCAAATTTTTAGAATTTATACACTTACCAATAGATTTTGGTACTATAATTTTTGCTTTTGCACCAGATTCACATTTTGTACATATTTCATTTATTAAATCCTTTAAATTTACTTTTAAAATAAATAATCCGTATTTCATACATTCAACATTGTTGAGTAGTATTTTTAACACTCTTTCGGAAGATTCAATTCTTTCAGCCGTTTTAAGTCTTAATATTCCCGATTTTAATTCAACAGGAATTACTCTCGAAAAACTCAGGGAAAACTTAATAAAACTACAATGCTTTGTTAACTCTTCAAAACTAAGTAAGTACTCTGTTAAGTAGTATCCAAAACCTGTTAAGTTGTATTGATTTCCATTTTTTTCTACTAATTCACACTCACAGAAATTTCTCATACTCCTCGAAATTGTGGGTGGTGAAATATTGAGTTGTTTGCAAAGTTCACTGTGTGTTTTTGGACTTTCAAGAAGTGTTTTTAGTATTTCGAATTTACCGTTAGACAAAATGCTAATTATTTTCTCTATCTCAGTACTCATTAACCTCAATAATTGCTTGTTTAGTTTAAAAGAGTTTTCGAATTATTTAGTACATCTATAAAAATTTTAGTCACCAGCTAAACCTTTTAGGAGTTAACTAAAAACCTTAATTAGGATCTTAACCAACAATGTAATTTAACTATGAGAAGTAAAAGAAACATGAATCGTAAGTATTTACTAATAGTGTTGTTGTGTTGCCTACTTTGTTGTTGCTTGGGAAATAACGTTGGTAACAACACCAAGGTTGAAAAACTTAAAGTTAGCTTACCTTTTAAGTATTTTCCAAAAAAATACACTTGTATGGGTGAAAACATATCCCCTCCAGTTAAAATTGAAGGTGTAAGTGGCAAAGCTAAGAGTTTAGTTTTAATAATGATTGATTTGGATGCACCAAAAGGTATATTTGTTCATTGGGTTGCTTGGAATATACCGGCTAATGTGAGTTACATACCTCCTGGCATACCGAAGAAAGGAATAGTTAGAAAACCAATTAATCTAATTCAAGGTGTAAATAACTTTGGATTCGTAGGTTATGGAGGCCCTTGTCCGCCATCTGGCGTTCATAGATATGTAATTAAGGTGTATGCTCTCGATTGCTGGTTGAACTTGAAGCCGGGTAGTAGTTTAAATTCAGTTTACAAAGCTATGAATGGACATGTCTTGCAGGAAGGAAGTTACACAGCCTTGTGCAGAGCTGAAAATTCTTCATCCTCTTGTATCTGAGTGGTTTCTATCTAAATTTAAAGAGCTCAGCCCCCCTCAAAAGTTTGCAATCAGAGAAATTAGCAAAGGTAACAATGTTTTAATTTCTTCTCCTACAGGTAGTGGTAAAACCTTAGCAGCTTTTTTAACGGCTATAAGCAATCTTGTCTCTCTTGCGGAAAAAGGATTGCTTGAAGACAGAATTTACGTAGTTTACGTTTCTCCACTTAGAGCTTTGAATAATGATATAAAAAGAAATTTAATGGAGCCTTTAAGGGAAATCTACGAAATTGCTGAGAAAAAAGGAATAAAATTGCAAGAGATAAGAATTGGTGTAAGAACGGGAGATACAGATTCAAAAGAGAGAAGCAAACAGCTTAGAAAACCACCTCATATTTTGATAACGACTCCAGAAACACTTGCAATAGTTTTATCGAGTCCGAAGTTTTCTGAAAAATTGAGGAGAGTAGATTATCTAATAGTAGATGAAGTGCACGCTCTTGCAGAAAACAAGAGAGGTTCGCACTTAACAATTTCCATGGAAAGACTTGAAAACTTGCAAAAAGATAGAATGATTAGAATTGGTCTATCCGCCACCATTTCCCCTCTCGATGAAGTAGCTAAGTTTCTTTCGGGATTTGATGATAATGGAAATCCAAGAAAGTGCGTTGCTGTAGATGTTACGTTTGAAAAACCAATTGATATCAAAGTCGTATCACCAGTTAAAGATTTCTTTACATTCCAAGAAAACGTGAGTGAAAAACTATACGAGGAAATCGCTAAAATGGTTAAATCAGCTAAAACAACTTTAATATTTACAAATACTAGAAGTGCAACAGAAAGAGTAGTTTATCAGCTTAGAAAAAGATTAAAAGAATGGAAAGATTACATTAAAGCTCATCACTCATCCCTTTCGAGAGAAGTTAGACTTGAGGTAGAGGAAGAACTAAAATCTGGAAAGTTGAAATGCGTTGTTAGTTCTACAAGTCTTGAATTGGGTATTGATATTGGATATATAGATCTCGTAATATTAATTGGCTCTCCTAAGAGTATTAATAGAGCTTTGCAGAGGATAGGTAGAAGTGGTCATAAGTTGCATGAAGTTAGTGTTGGCAGAATAGTTGTTGTTGATCAGGACGACCTTGTTGAATGTACAGTTCTTGCTAAGGAGGCTATGGAAAAGAGACTTGATAGAATAAGGATACCCAAGAAACCTCTTGATGTACTTTGCCAGCATATAGTTGGAATGGCAATAGAACGAAAATGGAAAGTTGAAGAAGCTTTTAGACTAATAAAAAGGGCTTATCCTTACAAAGATTTGAGTATGAATGAATTCTTGAGTGTTTTAAAGTATCTTGCTGGTGAATATACAATTTTAGAGGATAAAAATGTTTATGGAAAAATTTGGTTGAATTCAGGAGAATTTGGAAAGAGAGGTAAAATGATTAGACCAATATACTACATGAACGTAGGAACGATCCCAGATGAAGTTTCAGTTAAAGTTTTTACAAAAGATGGAAAATTTGTTGGTAAAGTTGAGGAGGAGTTTGCTGAGAGATTGGTTAGTGGAGATGTATTTGTTCTTGCAGGTAGAACTTTTAAATTTTTGAAGTCCAAGGGCACTCAACTCATAGTTGAAGAGGTGGAAGGAGAAAAAGTAACTGTGCCGAGTTGGTTTTCTGAACAACTGCCTTTAAGCTATGATTTGGCTAATAGAATTCAGATTTTCAGGAGTTATGTTAGTTCTATTATTGATGGGGACAAAAAAGCTGTAGTTGTAAATCTATCCGAAAATTATGGTATAGATTTTAAAACGGCTGAAGCAATAGTAAAATACTTTGAATTGCAAAAAATGTTCTCTGAAATTCCAACATTTGAGAAAGTAGTAGTAGAAAGATTCTTAGATGATGAAGTTGTTCTTGTCTTTCACACCTTAGTTGGTAGAAGAGCTAACAATGCAATAGCAAGAGTTTTTGCGTATAGAGCTGGAAAAATTACAGGTAAAAATATAAAAATGGCTTTTAATGACAATGGATTTATAATAAAGGCAGATCTCAATGATAAGGAGATACTTGATTTGTTCTCTTCAAAAAACTTTGAGGAGGATTTGAAAAAAGCGTTAGAGAGAACTGAAATATTAAAGAGAAGATTTAGGCATGTTGCAGTTAGAAGTTTTATGGTTCTTAGGAGGTACATGGGGCGAGAAAAAAGCGTATGGAGGCAACAGTTAAGTGCTGAAACTTTGTTGAAAGTCGTTAAAAATATACCGGATTTTCCAGTATTAAAAGAAACTTATAGAGAGATAATTGAAGATAGTATGCACATTGATGAAGCGATAGATTTTTTACGCAGTATAGAAAGTGGTAAAAGAAAAGTCGTTATTAAGGACATATCAAGTCCGAGCCCGTTCTCTTACAACATATACATAATGGGTGATGAAGATGCAGTGTTAATGGAGGATAAGAAAAAAGTTCTAATGGAATTGCACGAAAAGGTTATGAAAACGTTAAAAGGGGGGTATGATTATGGAGGATTTATTGAAGAAAATTACTGATTACAAATGGGAATTACCAAAAAACTACAAACCGGGAATGAAAGTACCTGCAATATTTTACATAAATAGAAAGTTAATGAAAATTCTGGAAAGAGATGCAGTTGAACAGGCTGCAAACGTTGCAACAATGCCAGGAATTCAGAAGGCGAGCTTGGTTATGCCTGATGTGCATGTTGGTTATGGTTTCCCCATAGGTGGAGTTGCTGCTTTTGATGTTGAAGATGGTGTTGTAAGTCCCGGCGGTGTTGGTTTTGACATTAACTGTGGTGTTAGATTGCTTAGGAGCAACTTAAATGTAGATTTAGTTTCAGGTAAAATAAGAGAGTTGATTGATGAATTGTTCGTTGCAGTCCCTTCGGGAGTTGGCAGTGAAGGTAGATTAAAGCTTAGCGATAGAGAGTTAGACGAAGTATTCGTTTCTGGTGTTAACTGGGCTATAGAAAATGGGTATGGGTGGGAAGAAGATAGAGAATGTTGTGAGGAAAATGGTGCCTTAGATGGTGCTAAACCAGAAGTGGTCAGCAAAAAAGCCAGAAATAGGGGTAGAACTCAACTTGGCACTCTTGGTGCAGGAAATCACTTCTTGGAAGTTCAATATGTAGCAGAAGTTTACGACAAAGAGGCTGCAAAAGTAATGGGGTTAGAAGAAGGAATGGTAACAGTAATGATACATTGTGGTAGCAGAGGTTTAGGTCACCAAGTTTGCTCTGATTTTCTTACAGTACTTGACAGAGCTGTTAGAAAGTACGGTATAAAACTACCAGATAGACAACTTGCCTGTGCACCAATAAACAGTAAGGAAGGAAGAGATTACTTTGCTGGTATGGCTGCAAGTGCAAATTTTGCTTGGTGTAATAGGCATATAATAGCACATTGGGTTAGAGAAACTTTCCAAAAAGTGTTTGGTATGAGTGAAGAGGACTTAGAAATGAAACTCGTTTACGATGTGGCTCACAACATAGCCAAGTTTGAAAAGCACGAGATAGATGGAAAATCTAAACTCGTTTGCGTTCATAGAAAAGGAGCTACAAGAGCTTTTGGTCCCGGTAGCAAAGAAATACCAAGTAAATATGAAAAAATAGGACAACCTGTTTTAATACCCGGTTCAATGGGTACCCCAAGTTACGTTCTGGTTGGAACAGAAAAAGCTATGGAGGAAACGTTTGGCTCTACATGTCATGGTAGTGGCAGAGTTATGAGCAGAGCTGCAGCAAAGAAAAAGTTGAGAGGAAACGTTGTAAAATCACAGCTTGAAAAAAGAGGAATATATGTAAGAGCTACGCACGGAGCACTATTGGCTGAGGAAGCCCCAGAGGCATATAAAAAGAGTGATGATGTAGTTGAAGTTGTACACAAAGCAGGAATTTCAAAGCTTGTAGCTAAGTTACTCCCGCTCGGTGTTGCAAAAGGATAGTATTTTTTTAGTGTTCGCATGGTAAATTAAAAAAATAAATTAAAAAATAAAATTTTATTTTTTAAAATCTTGGCTCTCTAACAAAAGCTTTTTTCCCGGCAAATTTAGCAGATTTGCCAAGCATTTCTTCAATTCTCAATAATTGATTGTATTTTTCAACTCTTTCTCCTCTGCATGGAGCTCCAGTTTTTATGTGCCCAGTATTCATCGCTACTACAAAATCTGATATAAAGGAATCTACAGTTTCACCTGAGCGATGAGAAATCATAGCACCCCATCCGGCTTTCTGAGCAAGTTTGACTGCATCAACAGTTTCACTAACTGTACCAATCTGGTTAAGTTTTATTAGAACTGCATTGGCAATATTGTCTTCTATACCTTTTTTAATTCTTTTGACATTTGTAACAAATATATCGTCTCCCACCAACTCTATTTTATCTCCAAGTCTATCATTCAATATTTTCCAGTTCTCCCAATCATCTTCAGCCAACCCATCTTCTATTAGTATTATGGGATACTCATCTACTAATTTGGCGTAAACGTTTACCATCTCCTCAGAAGTTAGCTTTTTGTTTTCAGTTCTAAGTATGTAATATCCATTTTCGAAGAATTCACTTGAAGCTGGATCAAGCGCAATTCCAACTTGCTTTCCCGGTTCATATCCAGCTTTTTCTATAGCTTCTATTATCAGTTTAATTGGCTCTTCGTTTGAAGAAACTTTTGGAGCAAAACCACCTTCATCTCCTACCCCCACGCTATGTCCTTTCTCTTTTAACACTTCTTTTAAGGTATGGTATATTTCGCTACCCCACCTCAAAGCCTCGGCAAAACAGTCAGCACCGTAGGGAGCAATCATATACTCTTGAAAATCTGCACCCTGCCAATTTGCATGTACACCTCCATTAAGTATGTTCATCATTGGAACTGGTAGTAGGTTGGAACAAACTCCCCCAAGATAAACAAACAGAGGTAAACCAATTGCTTTGGCTGCAGCTCTTGTTACAGCCATAGAAACACCGAGTATTGCATTTGCTCCAAGTTTACTTTTGTTTTCAGTCCCATCAAGCTCTATCATCGTTTCATCTATTTCTCTTTGGTTTAGTGCATCCATTCCTTTTAACTCGGCAGATATTAGTACGTTTATGTTTTCAACAGCTTTTAGAACACCTTTACCTTTATATCTACTTCCACTATCTCTAAGCTCAAGAGCTTCATGTTTTCCTCTGGAAGCGCCCGCTGGAACGGCAGCTCTTCCAGTAACGCCACATTTTAAAGTTACTTCGGCTTCTACAGTTGGATTTCCCCTAGAATCGAGTATTTCTCTACCTTTAATTTTTACGATTTCTGTGTCCATGTTTAGAATTAGACTACAAAACGTATAAGTATTTCCAGTGCGGGGGGAGGGATTTGAACCCTCGAACCCCTACGGGACTGGCCCCTCAAGCCAGCGCCTTTTCCTGACTCGGCAACCCCCGCTTAGAAATTTCCCCAATTGGGGTGTTTAAATTTTTTTTGCTGTAGGCCCGTTAAGCCGCAGAGCCTCACTTTTCAGCCCTGCCGGTTCTCGGGCCTTTAAAAAAGAAAGTTAAAATGGTAACTTAAAGCTTACGTTCATTTAGTATTAAGGATGTGAATGGCACAACTTCTATATCACTACTAACTATTTCGAGTGAGAATTGGCATAGAGGACAGAGTGTTACAATACAATCAGCAACTTTTTTTGCCTCATTTAATATACTCTCAGCTCTCCTTTTAAACCCATCAGGATTTGTTAGTAAAAATGTACCTCCACAACAATCACTCTTAGCTTTAAACTCTTCAACTTTAAAGCCAACTTCTTTAAGAAAATTCTCAAAAATTTTTGGGTTTTCCGGATTATCTATTCCTAATTCTGGCGGCCTTAATATTTGACAACCGTAGTAGGCTACAACTTTTTTACTTTTATTTTTTATTTTAAGTTTATCTGTAAATTTTTTTAGTAGCTCGATTACATGAAAAACACTCGTTTTTCCAGTGTATTCTTTATCTATTGATGCAAGAATTCCATTTATTTTCTTTTTTTCTTCTTCGTTTTCCAAAATTATTTTTGCTTTTTTTAGATTCTGATAACAGGCAGGACATATTGTAACAATATCTGCTTCAATTTCCTCAGCTATCGCTAAATTTCTGGCATTTAATGCTAACCAAACATCTCTGTTGTACTCTTCAACTATATGAGTACCACAACAGTTGAAATCTGGAGTTACAACTTTCAGCCCAAGCTCTTTCATTAACTTTAAAGCTGAATTAGCATACTCAAATCCAGAGCTTTTCGCAGAACAACCGGGAAAAAAAGCTAACTTCATGATGGGACACCTGAGATAACTGCTTTTTTAACACTATCGACACTCTTTACTTTTTCAGCACCTTCAACAATCAAAAATATTCTGGAGATTTCTTTAGCACACTCACTCTTTCTTGGAATGTTTATTGCTTTTATACCTCTTTTTTTCAGAGTTGAGATAATTACAGATGTATCCATAAACATCCCAGATTTAGCCAATTTAATAAAAAATGCAGTTTCATCTAACTCGCCATAGTCTTTGACAGTCTCAACAAAAGCTTTTACGTATGCTGGGATCTTACCTTGTTCTATGAGTTTACTTCTCATTTCTGATAAAATTTCATACGGTTTAACTTCTCTTGGACATCTATAACATTTAAAACAACTTGCACATAACCAACAAAACTCTGAAAATTTTCCTTCTTCAAGATACTCAAGCATAATTTTTCTTGGATTGAATTTACTATCGATGTTTGCTGAAGTACAGTCTGCCGTACATGTGCCACACTGGTAACACTTCATAGCGTTAAGTAGTCCTTTCTGAATTTAACATTATCTGTCATTAAAATTATTTATTAAACATAATGGTTGATAATTACTTAAATTTTTAAAATTGTGCCAATTTACATTAAATCGTCATACGACGTATGTAAACTTTTAAATAATGCAAAATATTGTTCATGCTCAATGATGAATATTGTAGAAAGTAAAGGTAAACAATTCGTTATAAAAAGGGTGGTCGATGGTAGAGATGGTAGAATGCTGAGGTACAATTCTTCCATGTGCTTTGGATGTGAAATGTGCAGTACGGTCTGTCCTCAAAATGCTATTACTCTTTATCCTATTGCATATATGTTTGTTAGAGGATCAAAAATAAGAATTGATTCAAACAAGTGTATTTTGTGTGGTATTTGTTCTGAAGTTTGTCCCTCTAACGCCTTAAAGGTAGATGGAGTTAAGATAAATCTTAGAAAGTTTTTCCTCGCTAATTTTGAGTGTGAAGACTGTAAAATTTGTGAAGAAGTTTGCCCATGGGATGCTATACTTAGTGTTGATGGTAAAAAGGAATGGGTGAAGGAATTGTGTATTTTTTGTGGAAGATGTGCTAAATATTGCCCAGATGATAAGATATTTGTTGAAAAACCAATTTCTGGAGAAGTTAATATTGGAGATGATTGTAAATTATGTGGTGTATGTATGGATATTTGTCCATCTAATGCCATATCTTTTGATGGGAAAAAGATGGTCGTAGATACAGATATCTGTATATTCTGTGGTGCATGTAGGAATGCATGTCCAATTAAAGTAATAGAAGTTAAGAGGTATGACATAAAAATCGAAAATTCGGATTATCCGTGGTTTTTCAGGCATAGAGAAGCTATAAATACGTTGAAGAGGTGATTTTATGTATAATCTATTAATCGAAATTAAAGTTGATGAAAGCAAGTGTGTAGGTTGTGGTAACTGTACGGCTGTTTGCCCATTAAATAACACTCTTGCAATGAGAATAGTAAGTGGTAAGTTGAAAAGCGGTTTTTTGTGTGAAGGGTGTGGATTATGTATTAGAGTTTGTCCATTTAAAGCTTTAGAGTTGGTTGTTAAAGAAACTTTTAGAGAAGAAGATATAAAAGAAAAAGAAGTTGAAGTTGTAAGTGAAGAACCAGAAGTTGCTAAACCGAAAGAAACCAATATTGAAGAACAGAAAGAAGAAATTAAAAGATTTCCCGACTACATATCGGAATGGTTCTCTACCGGTTTAATTAGAAGAATGTTCGAAAGTGATAGTGAAATAGATTTCTTTGAAATAATAAAAAAATTTGAGAAAGCTGGAGATTGTTTTTCTATACTTTACCTTGAAGTAATAGGTAAAAAACTATGTTCCCTTTGTGGAGCTTGTGTTTCTGCCTGTTCTGAGGATGTGTTAAAAATAACAGTTGATGGAAGGCTAAGTTATCCGCATTTAGTTGGTGAATGTAAGAATTGTGCTTCTTGCCTACTCAAATGTCCTAAGACGGACTACTATAAATTGAATGAAAGCGAAGATGAGCTTGGAGATTTTTTAGAGATACTTTCTCTTCAGAAAACTGGTGGAAATAGTAAAAATGCTGGAGCTATAACTACTTTACTCAAGTATGCTATGGAAAAAGAAATAATAGATTGTGCAATTGTTGTAGGGGAAAATCCAGTGTTAGTTACAAAAAAAGATAAACTTGATAAGTATTCTGGAATAAAGTTTGTTGTAGCTCCTACTCTATCTTTGTTAAAGGAGGCAATTAAAAGAGGTTATAAAAAAATAGCTATAGTTGGTGTGCCTTGCCAAGTTAAAGCTGCAAGGAAAATGAAAGAACTCGGATTTGAAGAAATAAAGCTGATAATGGGTGTTTTTTGTCCAAGAGGTAAACATCCTGAAAAAGAAGCAATTGCTTGTAGAGTTTGTAAAGACATGACTGCTGAATTTTCCGATATTTCTTTTGGAAATACTGGCTCTCAAAGAGGGTGGAGAACTGTAATTGTTAGAAGTGGGCTTGGTAAAAAAATTGTAGATGGGGCTATAAAAGAAGGTTTAATTAGAGTTGGAAAGGTTGATGTAAATAAATTGAGAAGTTTAGCTCTTAAAAAGAAGGGTGGGTGTAATGAATAGAGTTGCTGTTTTCATCTGCCACTGTGGTAAAAATATAGCTGGAGAAGTTGATGTGAGCGAAGTAGTTGAGTATGCATCCAAGTTAAAAGGAGTGGTTGTTGCAAGAGAAAATAAGTACCTATGCTCATCAAGTGGTCAGAAAATGATTAAGGAAACACTATCTGAATTTAATGCTAATGCTGTTGTTGTGGCAGCTTGCAGTCCGAGAATGCACGAAAACTTATTTAGAAGGTGTATTGAGGAGGCTGGATTAAACCCTTATATGCTGGAAATGGCTAACATAAGAGAACACTGTTCTTGGGTTCATAAAGGTAGGGAGGCTACTGAAAAAGCTAAAGCATCGGTTAGGATGGCAATTGCGAAAGCAAGATACCTTGAACCTCTCGAAAAGAAGAAAATTTCTCTCAAAAAAAGTGTTCTCGTTATTGGTGGAGGAGTTACAGGTATTCAGTGCTCTCTTGATTTGGCAGAGCAGGGCTTTAAAGTTTACCTTGTTGAAAGAAGTCCAAGCATTGGAGGAAATATGGCAAAACTCGATAAAACATTTCCAACTCTTGACTGTTCGATTTGTATTTTGGGGCCAAAAATGGTTGAAGCTTACAGGCATGAGAATATAGAGGTGTTGACTTACACAGAAATTGAAAGTGTTGAAGGTTACGTTGGAAATTTTAAAGTTAAGTTAAGGAAAAAGGCTAGATTTGTTAGTGATGCTTGTACTGGATGTGGTGTATGCTCAGATTACTGTCCAGTTGAAGTCGATGATGAATTTAACTGTGGACTATCTAAGAGAAAAGCAATATACATACCCTTCCCGCAATCCGTCCCGCTTAGATATACGATCGATCCCAAAGCTTGCATTGGATGTAATATTTGTAAAGAAGTGTGCTTACCCAATGCCATTGATTATGAGCAGAGAGACGAATTAAAAGAGATAGAGGTGGGTGCAATAGTAGTTGCTACAGGATACGATTTATTTGATGTTTCCAAGTTACCGGAGTACGGTTATGGAAAGTTTGAAAATGTTATAACAAGCATGGAATTTGAAAGGCTAATAAATGCATCTGGACCAACAAGTGGGAAAGTTTTGATGAAGAACGGAGAAAAGCCAAGAAAAGTGGCATTTATTCAGTGTGTAGGGAGTAGAGGTGAAAGAGATGAGATGAGAAGGTACTGCTCCGGAGTATGTTGCATGTACTCTCTTAAACATGCGATACAATTGAAAGAAAAAGACCCTGAGGTAGATGTTTGCATTTTTTACATGGATATAAGAGCTGTGGGGAAAGGATATGAGGAGTTTTACTGGAGAGCCAAGGAAATGGGTGTTAGATTTGTTAGAGGAAGACCTGCGAAAATTTTAGAGGAAGGAAGTAAGTTGATTGTAGTAGCTGAAAATACTTTAAAAGGAGAAATTATCAGAGAAGAATTTGATATGGTTGTTTTAGCTCCAGCAATGATTCCAGCAAAAGGATCAGAAGAGCTAAGGAAAAAACTTGGAATATCTGCAGATTCGAATGGATTTTTTATGGAGGCTCATGCTAAACTAAGACCAGTTGATACACCAATTGCAGGTATATTTGTTGCTGGATGTGCCCATTCTCCAAAAGATATACCTTCTAGTGTTGCACAGGGAAGTGCAGCGGCAAGTAGAGTAGCATCTCTGCTTTCTAAGGGGTCGATAGAAATAGATCCAATTACAGCATACGTAATACCTGAACTGTGCTTTGGATGTGGAATATGTAAGGAGATATGTGATTTTAACGCAATAGACATGAGTTGGGGAAAGGCTTACGTAAAACCAAACTGTACGGGATGTGGTGGATGCGTTTCAGCTTGTCCAACCGGAGCATTACAGATGGGATGTTTTACAGATAAGCAAATAATAGCTCAAATAGAGAGTGCTTTTGATGGAAGTGAAAAAAGACCAAGAATACTTGCTTTTCTGTGTAATTGGTGTAGTTATGGCGGGGCAGACTCTGCTGGATTAGCTCGACTAAAGTATCCGGCTAACCTTAGGGCTATAAGGGTTATGTGCTCAGCAAGAGTGGATCCAGTATTTGTAATTAAGGCTTTTCTGAACGGAGCAGATGGTGTAATTGTTGCTGGATGTCACTTAGGAGATTGTCACTACTTAACTGGCAATTATAAAGCTAAGAGAAGGGTTGAAAAATTATGGGAGATACTTGAGCAATTTGGAATAAATAGCGAGAGATTGCTTTTAACTTGGATTTCTGCGAGTGAAGGTGAGAAGTTTGCAATTACTATGAGAGAATTTGTAGAAAAGATTTCAAAGCTACCTTCAGTTGAAGATGAAGTTTCTAAACTCGTTAAATTCGCTGAAGAACTGGAGAAAGAAGTTAGAGCTGAAAAAAGATATAGTTAGCAGAAAATTTTTTACTCTTAATATTTTAAATTAAAAAGCCGGGGTTGCAGAGAGGTACTGCGGGGGACTCGAGATCCCCTGCCCGAAAGGGCGCGTGGGTTCGAATCCCACCCCCGGCGTCTTTATTTCTGGTTCTACGCCCTACCATGACTTTCAGAGCGGCGTATACACCTATAAGCTTTTCTCTTTCCAATTAGTGCATGTTAGGTCTGGTTGGGAAGGTTGCTGTAAAAGAAATCAATCAGACAGAGAAGCTTCAGGAATGGCTCGACAGCCTTCCTGAAATTGTGAGGCAGAGAGAATCAGCGAATGTCTTGGCTTTCGTCTTTTTTGTTGAGATGTTGAGGGAGAAGGAGGAGAAAAAGGAAGGGATGAGCAGCAATGCTTAGTGCTACAGTGAACACAAGGCTGCTGAAGAAGGTCATCAAAGCATCAAACGCTTTTCTCAACGAAACAAGGGTAAGGATAAGCGAGGAAGGAATAGCAATCAGGGCTGTCGATGCTGGTAACATCTGCCTTACAGATATCTTCATCCCGAAAGAGGACTTCGAAGCATTCAACGCTAAGGAAGGAGTTATTGGCATAAACGTCAGCAGGCTAAACGATATTCTGAAGGCTGTAAAGGACGATTTCGTGGAAATAGAATGCAACAAAGAGCTTAAGCTGAAAGCAGGCAAAACTATATACAGCCTGGCTTTGATTGATCCCTCATCGCTCAAAGCTGAGCCAAAGCTTCCTGTTCTCGACTTAAAGGCCGAAACGATTGTTGAGGGCAGCGAGTTCAAGAATGCTGTTTTGATGGTATCGAAGGTTGCTGATAACGTTGTTTTCTCTGCAGAGGAAAATAGGTTCCAGATGATTGCCGAAGGTGACATAGAAGACATCAGAATAGAGCTTGATGGTAATTCAAGAGAGTAGACAAGGGTTATGCTCAGCTTGGAGTATCTGAGGGAGATCGGAAAGGTTGTGGACAAAGATGATGCAGTCAGAATAGCCATAGGAAACGATCTGCCCATCAGAATCTCAATTGAATCAGAGTTCTCAACAACGATTCTCTACTTCATAGCTCCACGCATCGAGGTTGAGAGGTGAGATGATGAAAGTTCTCAACTTCACGATCTATTTCGATGAGAAAACCAACAGAATCAAGAGGATATTCGTTCATTCTGCGTGGTGCGACTACAACTGCGAAAACTGCCCGCACGAATCCCTTTGCGACAGAATCCACGATGCAATTGAAACCCTTGAAACTCCAAGATGTTCCGACTGTACCTTCATAGCCATCAAAGCTGGCAGAGTTTGGTGCGGGTTTACGGGTGAGATCACAAATCTAAACAGGCCGGCATGTAAGAACTTCAGGTATCCCAAAGATGTGACCGCTGATGAACTCGCAGTTTTGAACAAAATGCCGTGGAACAGAAATGGAAAAAAGAACGGGAGGTGGAGCGATGCTCGTTGAAGTTGTTCACAGCGTTGAAGAGTTCATCGGCAAGATAGATCCAAACAGCGATGTTCACTACGAGATCGAATCCAGGATAGTTGGTCCAGTCGGCGACATTGCTTACGTCAAGCTAACCCTTTATGGAATAAGAAAGAATTCGGTTGTCAAATGCATCCTTATTGAATCTGCAAGATGGAACGATAAAGAGGTCAGAAAGCACAAGACAGGGAATGCAATCGATGATCTAAAGCTGTGGATTCAGGAAAAGCAGAAGGAGCTTGAAAAGATAGCAAAGAAACTGGAAGCAACACCAGGCAGATACGAGATTCTGGCATGGAATGTAGGATATGCGGTGTAAGCAGTGAAGTTCCATTGATCGTGTATGTAAATGAGGACTTCACCAAATGGCTTTACCTGTGTAAAGATTGTCATGAAAGGCTTATTGCAAGAACAGGAGGGATAGTCCCGCTATCTCTTTTCAGGAGTGAGAAGGATGAAGGAGAAGAAAGAAGAAATAATAGGCTGTTTGCCAAAAGATGGATGGATTTCAGCAGAACAGCTATCGCTCTACTTAGACGTTGATAAGAAGACTTTGAAGAAGCACATCGAGAAGCTTGGAATTTCAAGAGTAGTTATTGCGGGCAAGTGGCTGATATCAATAGCTGACTTTGAAAGGGTGAAAAAATGAGTCCGGGAAATTTCTCAGAGACCCAGCCATTTATAAACTCAGACCCTCAGAAAGCCTCAGAGATACACATTTTTCTGAAAGCCATAGTTCACTATGGCTTGCTTAAAAACTGGTTCTATGAGGGTCCCCATTTATAAATGAGAGGGATTCCATGGTAAACACCTTCTCAGAAGCATAGGTGCTTGAGCTCGATTGAATGGAAGTTCAACAGAGTAACAATTGAAGTCAAATGCCCAAATGCGGAAGGTAGGGAAAGCTGATCTCAAAAGGCAGAAAATCGCTGAACAATGAAGTAAGGCTTGCCGTTCAGCATAAGAGTGAGAGAAGTGTATACACAGAAACGTGCAGCATAGGTGTTTGTTCTGATTACTATTCTGAACTGCTGAAGATATACGAGAAATGCAGGAAGGCAAGGGAGAAGGAAATACAGAGAAGGAAAAGGATCATTCATCTGCAACTATGATCCATCTCAATTTTTCAAGGAGATTTTCAGAATTGCAGAAAGATGAGCATGTTATAAAAATCAGAGAAGTCATCAGATTCACGAAGAAGTCGAATAAAGCCATTGAAGAAGAGATAACAAAATATAAAGAAAGTAATAAAGAAGTAAAAATAAAAGTAAGAAGAAAGTACTTTCTTAATACTTACTTAATACTTAAAACGTTTTAACGTTTAGTTTAATACTTATTTTATACTTTGTTAGGAAGAAGGAGAGCAAAGCATGCTGAATAACAGCGATTCTAACAAGCATTCTGATTTTTATAAGACATCAAATTCATCATTTAGCTTAGAATAGCTATTAGATGAATTTTCATTCTGGTTTCCGAAGGCAATGGACTATGGCTTTACGGCTGATAAGCTCTACAGGACAGAAGAGAATGCAATTGTAGTCGCAATACCAATACCCATCGTAGAGGAAGGAAACTACAAGCTCTGGCTCTTTACTTTCTTGAGGGTTGAAAGGGTAACTCCAAGGTTAAGAGATTTGTGGCTTTCAGACATTGCTGAGCTCTTTGATTTGGGCAGGATTGTCCATCTGATCCACTTCGAGTACCACTTCATCATCGCTGATGTCATCAGGAGTAAGATAACACCAAAACTTGGTAGGAAATCCATTTACGTTATAAGGGCTGACTACGCTTTCAAGGTTTACGAGATCGTGGCGAAGGCAATTGCAGGATTTGTTGAGTCTTTCAGGAAGAACGTCAAATACGGAGATGATCTGCTCGCTTTGTGTGATGACCTCGAAAGATTTGCTGTAAGGATGAGGAAGAGGGCTGAAGAGTTAAAGGTTGAATGCACAGCTAAAGCCACAACCCAGCCTTCCTCCACCTACCACCCTTCCGCTAATCCTAAATCAGAAGCCGAATTAAGGAAAGAGGTTGAAGAGTACCTTGCTCTTTTAGAGAAATCGAGGGTGATAAAGTGAGGTGGATTACGCACATTGCCATCGCTTCACTCTTCGTAAAGCTCCTTGAGATAACCTTACTCGTTGATCTAACTTCCCGCTATGAGTTCTGGATTGTTCTGTCTCTCTATGCTATGATGGCAGATTTCGACACTCTTGCTGGAATAAAGCATCGAACATACTCTCACACTCTTTACGCAGCCCTACTAACATCTCTACCCCTCATCTTTGATCTGAGACTCTTCATTATTGGTTTATCCGCTTATCTCAGCCACCTCTTTGCAGACATGCTTACTTTATCTGGTGTTATGCTTCTCTATCCTTTCAAGAAAACAACGTATCACTTTCTGCCCGCAGCCTGGCGTATAAAGACAGGATCAAATGCAGAACTCATGCTGCTAACTGCCGTTGTAATTCTGACAGCTTCATTCAGTCTCGCAGCATCAACAACAGAGCTCGACAAAATTTTCTATTATCGACAATCAAACGACATCTATGCTGATATCTCATTTTATGAGAATGGAGTATTAAAAAGCTTTAATCAAAAGAAAATCGTGTGGGATGATGGTAAATCGAGAATAGGGATTGTTGTTGACGGCAGGCTGAAAATAATTGGTAAAGAGCAGATTAAATCCACAAAAATAGTGGAAATGCACGAAGTTGTGAGGAAAGAGGTTGAAAAACGCATCGTTCTGAAGAGGTAGAAGGTTAACCACGACATTGTTACAGCCTACAATAACGGCTATGGCTGGATCGACTTCCTTGGCACGGGAAAGGATCTGTTCTACGAGCTTTTTGATGGAACGAATGGAAAAGACAAAATCAGGATTAGAGTGATAGAATGATGGACAAAGACTGGTTAGAGATCCTCAAAGCCTTTAAGGAGGAGACAAAGCCAATTGATGTTTACTCATCGAGAGACTGGGAATTTTCAAGAGCCACATTTTACAGAAGGCTTGAAAAGCTGAAAGAGCAGGGTTTGATAGAATGGAAAGGTGGGAAAGCAAGGATTACAAAGAGAGGAGAACAAATCCTTAAGCTATTCGATCCATCATGGGTTCCTGAGGTTAAAGAACAAAGCATCAAAGAAGAAGCAAGATTTTGCTTAACTGACACAATGAAGTTGAAGCAGCTCGCATATCAATCAGGATTCGTTTACATAACCTACCCTGCAGCATCCTACATCCTGAAGACAATCTTATTGTATGCCGGAATTCCAACAAAAGGTTTAACAACAAATGCTGAGAAGTTCAAAGCCATCGTTCAGTCAGATTGCAAAATATCGATGGCAATTGATAACTTCGAGAATGTATCGAAGCAGGCTTTAGTTTTTCTAAGAGAGCTCATTCTTGCTGGAAAAATCGAGAAGTTGTATGTTGGAGTGAAGGATGAGAGAAAAGCTTTGAGAAATTCAAAATTACTGGAAATTTTACAGGAGTTTGAATTCGAAAACCAGAAGGGTTTGAGACTTGAATCCGATTCTGTAACTCTCTTCCCTGTTTTGCTAATCATCCTTATCGGATTCGGGATAATAGTTGCCTATCGTTTGGGAGTTGCTTATGCTCCTGTTTATGTCTTTTTCATTCTGCTGTATTTCCTGCGTTCATCACTTTTCAGGGAGATTAGGAAATAAAAACCATTACAAAAAGACGTCAAACCCAAAAACTATTTAAATGAACAAAATGAAAGTACGGAAAAACACGCTTGGAAAATTCACTGCAATTCTTGGGAAGAGATTGAGGAAAAGGCTTGAGGGCTGTGAGGTTTACTACGATCATGGAGACAGCAGTTCAAGAATTCCAGTTTATTTTGGGGATTACTCAAGAAAGAATATTCTCTCTTTTGTTGATATTGTGGTGCTGAAGGATGGTGATGTAAAGATAGTTTGCGAAATAGAAGAGACAGCATCCACTCCCAAAAAAGTTCTTGGAGATCTGGTGTCAATACTCCTTGGAGAAAAGATAAGATGCGGTGGAACTGATTATCTACTCTCCTCACCCGCCATAGTCATTGGACTTCAGGCTAAGGAGAAAGGGGTGAAGGATAACCAGATATCGGGTATGTTGGATAGACTTTCAAGGGTTTTCAATTTAGATCTTGAGATGACAACTCTTGTTTTCTCAGAGAAGCCAGAAGAATTGATAAATAATGTCGAAAAATCGGTTATGGAATTTCTTGAGAAGTAATAATAATTGAAAAGATGCCCAAACCAGAGGTCTGTAAATCGGAAAACATTAGACTTTCTTTAAAATCAGAGAAGTCTGACCGCTCCACTCACTCGCTCGCTCAGCATTAAAGCTGTCCCGGCATATTGGCTTTTCGCCCCTCCGCTTCGGCGTGCTTTTTTGATGAAATAAGGACAAAGTTACTTCAATTTTTTGAAAACAAAATAAAAACCAAAAAATAAGCACGCCTCCGCTCCGGGGACGCTCGGCAGACTCGCTGGATTGTATTGTTATCATCAAAAGACCATTCCACTTCTACTTTCCATCCCCGCCCACCACCCATTCTTCTGCGAGCCTGCCTCGCTCGAAAAGCACATAAGCCGGGCACGCTCGCTCGTTCGCTCCGCTCCACAGTTGTTGAGGATTAGAAGAACAAGAACCACCTCCCGCAGCAAG
>JALSLC010000021.1 GCA_026988525.1 Archaeoglobaceae archaeon | reverse complement strand
GAACAACAGTTCTTTCATATTATTCTTCAGAAAACAGCTTAGAAGAGTTGAGATCATGTTTAAAAGCTTGCTTATGTTCTTCTTTTTATACTTCTTTAAAGCTATGCTGTAGTTGTAATATGAGCAGAATCCCTTATCGGCCATTATAATAGTTTCTGACTTGAGAAAACCTTTTCTTTTTTAGGTTTTCAAGCAGGAAAGATTAAAAATAGAAGAGGTCTTTTAGTCTTATAGTCCATTACAAAAGCTAATTTATAAAGAATTCATTGCCATCAAATCTCCACTTATATTCCTTATCTTCCAGCTCCTCGTTTGATTTCCTGTGCTTCTGCTTGTTCAAATCTAAATCTATTCCTGAAGTATCCACTACGATCTTAAAGCATCTTCTACCAGTCTTGCCAAATAAAGAGTTGATAGTCTGCTCCATTGCTTTTCTAAATTGCTTTTCTTTGAATTTTGCCAAGAAATCATACAGTTCTTTAATATCTGGTACTTCAGATACATTCAGAAGTTTTCTGTGCTTTTTTCTCTTTTTAAGCTCTTCAACGAAGTAAGAAAGTTCCAGTCTAAAAAATAGAGATGCTATCAGGATTTTCAGCATAACAACTGTTTTGTCGACCGGAGTTACTCCATTTCTTGCCAGAGATTCTTTTATTCCATCCTTCTCAAGTTTTTAACCGTTTTCTTCAAAGTCTTGAATTTCTAAACTCTGAGGTCTGTTGAATTATTATTGTAGTGGGGTTAAAAAGAAGACCCTAATCCTTATCTACACCTATAAGTTTATATAGTAGTTGGTAATACTCATGATTATGAGAGTATCTTCTGTAATTATACTTATCATACTAATTACGCTGACATACTTAAGTTTTAGTGTAGCAACTCTGTGTTCATCAGAAAATACTATTGACTTTTTGAAAATAGCTGACAGTAAAGCAGATAGCTTTCTTTTAGAAAATAATCATGCTTTAGTAATTTATGGTAAAGACAAAGTTTATATTGTACCTAATTATAAAATACCTATTGGAAAGGAAGAAAATTATATGGGCGTAAAAATTTTTAAGTTAAATGATAGGACTGAAGCTCTATTCAATGGATTTATTGTAATAGGCAATGAATCTTCGGTTAAAAAGCTTGTAAAAGATGTTTTATCTGGAAACAATATGTACGCTTATCTTAAAAAACTTAATATTGGAAACGAAAATTTAGAAAGGGCAGTTTATATATATGTATTAAATAAAAATTACTGTCCTTATGCAAACAAACCCTTGGTAGTAATTGTAAAAAAAGTAGATAAAAAATTTGAAGTAATTGCTTACGATGGCAGTTGGAAGAAGTTTGAGAATGTTAGAAATCCTAAAATGGCAATTCACTATTTAACTAAAAAAGTTCTTTATTTCAGTTTCGACTTTTCTAATTTAAGCAATTCGAATTTTATGTCTAAACCCTGACTAAAACCGCCAATTCCATTTTTTGAAACTACTCTATGGCAAGGTATTATTACTGGAGCTGGATTTGCTTTTAAGGCTTGACCTACGGCTCTTGGTGAAGTTTTTAATTCCTTTGCAATTTCGCTGTAAGTTGTTGTTTTTCCGTATTCAATTTCTCTAACTTTTTTCAAAACCTTGGATAAGAAAGGTCTTTTTATTTCTACCTCATAATTTGAAAAATCTATTTTTTTACCTGAAAAGTACAATTCTAAATCTTTTTTCAACCTTAAAGAAAATTCTGAAACATTCGCTCTATAGCCTATGGTGTATTCTCTCAAAAATTCAGTCTTAATTATTTTTTCATCGCGTAAAACTACTTTGAGAGGGTATATCCATTTTACAGTAAATTCCTCATACATCTTTATTTGCTATTTCTCTTATTCTTTCTACACCGTTTATCTCTTCTATTATTTTTGCAACACACTTTGGTACAAATTTCTTCCATTCTTCGCCCTCAATCATTTTTTTCCTTATTTCAGTACCCTGATAATCCACTCTTCTATAGAACTTCGTACTTTTCACCCTTATACCAGCTTCTTTAAACAATCTTATTACAAGTGGGTTGTTTGAGTAAACAATGTTGAATGGAGGTACCATAGAGACTACATGACTCACCCAAAGTGAATTTCTATATATATCCTCAAGTGGTATTATATAAACTTTTTTCGGCGTTAAAATTTCTTTATTTCCTACCATTTTAACCATTAGTTCGTCTATTGCTTTAGATACCATAAGTATCCTTTCACCAGCTGTAAACGGATTTTCTAAGGTATGACTTTCCTGAGCACTACCTATTCCTATTATTAGTTCATCTACTTCCTTTAGAATCTCTCTAACTACTTCTATATGTCCGTTGTGACACGGTTGAAATCTACCTATGAAGAAAGCTCTCACAAATGAGAGACCTTTGTAGTTTTTAAAACTATTTTGCTATTTATTACTTTTAGGTAACTCCTACTTTTTGTGAAAATTTATGAAGGAATAATAGTAGTTAATGAAAAAAATTTAAAAACCCATAATTTTTCATAATTCCTCGGTGGTTACATGTTGAGTAACATAAGTGCTGGAGATACTGCTTGGTTACTTACAGCAACAGCTTTGGTTATGTTAATGACTCCCGGTCTTGGACTTTTTTACGGGGGAATGGTAAGAAAGAAAAACGTTCTTTCAATGATAGCCTTATCTTTTATAGCGTATGCGATAGTTAGCATACAGTGGGTAATCTATGGATTTAGTCTTTCTTTTGGAAAAGACGTACACGGATTCATAGGAAACCTATGTTACTTCTTGCTTCCTAACTTCTATAGTAAAGTTTGGCCTGGAACGCACGTTCCAGCTTTAGTCTATGTAGCATTTCAACTTGTTTTTGCAGCGATTACCTTAGCTATAATAACATCTGCATGTGCTGAGAGAGTAAAACTGAGTGCATTCATAGTATTTGGCTTACTTTGGACTACTTTTGTCTATGATCCTCTGGCACATTGGGTATGGGGTGGCGGATGGTCCGCTAACTTAGGCGCTCTTGACTTTGCAGGAGGTACTGTAGTTCATATAAGCTCAGGATTTGGAGCCTTGGCTTTGGCATTGGTAATAGGAAAAAGAAGTGGTTTCGGAGAATATGATATGGAACCACACAACATTCCTATGACTTTGCTTGGAACAGCTTTGCTTTGGTTCGGTTGGTTTGGATTTAACGCTGGAAGTGCTGTAGCTGCTAATGCATCAGCTGCAAACGCATTTATAGTAACAAACACTGCAGCTGCAGTAGCTGGACTATCTTGGATGTTTGCAAGCTGGATAAAGGAGGGCAAGCCCGGTTCTCTTGGTTTTGCAAGTGGTGCTGTTGCTGGACTTGTAGCAATAACTCCAGCAGCAGGATATGTTGGAATTCCGGGAGCTATAGTTATAGGAGCTGTTGTAGGTGTTCTTTGTTATTGTATGATGTTGTTCAGAATAAGCAGAGGTTTAGATGAGAGCTTGGATGCTTGGGCCGTACATGGTATGGGTGGACTATGGGGTGCTATAGCAACGGGTATATTTGCAACTAAGGCTGTAAGCGACTACTCTGGTCTTATCTATGGAAATGTTCATCAGTTTATAGTACAAATAGTGGCAGCTTTTGCAGCAGTGGCATACGCCTTTATAGTTACACTTATACTTGCGAAGATAGTAGATGCAGTTATAGGACTGAGAGTTAGTGAAGAAGAAGAGTATGTTGGGTTGGATATATCTCAGCATGGAGAAACCGCTTACTCTTGAGGTGGTTTAAAATGAAAAAAGTTGAAGCTATAATTAGACCAGAAAAACTTGAAGACGTTAAAAAAGCTCTCGAAAATAAAGGTATTGTAGCTATGACAATAACTGAAGTTAGAGGTAGAGGTGAACAAAAGGGCATAAAATTGCAGTTCAGAGGCAGGACTATGGATGTTGATTTGCTGCCTAAGGTAAAAATAGAGATAGTCGTTGAAGATAGCAAAGTTGATACAGTTATAAATACAATAGCTAACTCAGCAAGAACCGGCAAGTACGGTGACGGGAAAATATTTGTAATACCAGTAGAGAAGTCAGTAAGAGTTAGAACTGGCGAAATAGAAACTTAATTTTTTAATTTTTCAGCATTTTTTACAAATCTGTTTATCATTTGTGGATAGCTTAAAACGTGAACATGTATGTAGTTCACGAGTGTATTCTTTTTTATAGCACCATCTTTTTGCCCATCTATACCCTTACCCCTCTTAACTCTGTACACAAAATCCAGCTTCTCTTTTGCTATAACTTTTGAATAGTGAAATTCGTGCCCTTTAACAATATCTCCTTTTTTTGCAATAATACAACTTTTTTCACATTTGTATATAGAATAACCCAATGCCTGAAATTTTTTATGCATTTCTGTTTCGTACGGCATAAAACCAACCATTTCATATTCGCTACCATCTATCAATCTTAGCTTTTCTCCAAGAAACATTAGTCCTCCACATTCTGCGTAAACAGGTTTATTTGAATCGCAAAACTCGTAAACGTCCTTTCTAAGACTTTTATTTCTCTCTAAGTCTTCAGCAAAAATTTCTGGAAAACCTCCTCCTATGTACAGTGCATCCACTTCCGGTAATTTTTTATCTGAAAGTGAATCTATTACTACCACTTCTGCTTTGCAAGATAGAGCATCTATGTTATCTTGATAGTAGAAGTTGAATGATCTATCTCTAAAAACACCAATTTTTACTTTTTTTTCTTGTCTATTTTTAAATATTGGACATTCTGACACTTCTTTTAGAGGAGGGGCATTTTCTGCTATTTTTATTATTCCTTCAACATCTACATATTTTTCTATCAATTCAGCGAGTTTATCGAATAGATCCTCAAATTCTTCTTTTCTCTCATAAGCTGGAATTAATCCAAGGTGTCTGTCTGGGATTACTACATCCTTCCTTCTGGGAATTATGCCAACTACCTTTACTTTTGCAAGTTTTTCAGCTGCAAGTTTCGCCTTATTAGCGTGTCTTTCACTGCCAACTCTATTTAATATGACACCTTTTATATTTACTTCTGGATCAAAATGTTTATAACCATATATTAATGGGGCAACTGTCCGGGACATTCTTTCTACATTAGCTATTAGTATTACAGGACATCTTAGCAATTTACTGACTTCTGCGGTGCTACCTTTTTCATCTATTGCATTATGTGAGTCATGTAACCCCATTGTACCTTCAATTATTGCTATATCTGCATTTCTAAAGTTTCTTTCAAAAGTTTCTATTATATCGTACTTTGACAACATAAAACTATCAAGGTTTCTGCTGTATCTACCTGTAGCAAAATAGTGAAAACTTGGATCTATGAAATCGGGCCCTACTTTGTATGGTTGAACTTTGTAACCTCTGTTAACTAAGGCTCTCATCAAACCAATAGATATCATTGTTTTACCAACTCTACTGCTAGTTCCACTTAAAATAACTCGTGGTATATCTATCATCCTAAATCGCCTTTACTTTCTTTTTCATAGCAGGAGGTCTTGGTTTTAGGAGAATTCTACTACCACACTTTGTACATTGAACTCTTTCACCCGGCTCAATATCCACTTCGGAACCACATATAGCACAGATATAAACTGGCATGGCAAGTATAGCATTAAAGGGATATATTAGCTTAACTTATGCATATAACGTCAAAAATATTTTTTATACTTAAATTAACTTAAGATCATATATAACAACTATTTGGTAAATTTTGTTACTATGTTTTAAGCAATAAATTTAAGTTTACTTAATACAAAAGCCCAATTATGGCAGACTTATTATTTGGAATAGCCGTAGTTTTATATGCTTTGACGTGGATATCTCTTCAACTTTCTTGATTAATTTTTTTTATAAAATCAAAAATTAATTTAATTGCCTTATCTACGCTTTCAGACACTTTTTCTGATAATTCTAATCCTTCTTTTACTTTTTCTGGTTTAATTCCTACAACATAAATTTTTTCTGGAACTTTGATACCACAAGTTTTAGCTACGCTTATAACTTTTGTATAATCGAGATCATGAATACCAAAAAATTCTGGCCCCTCTATCTTGGATACTTCAAATATTCTAACTTCTCCTGCATTTCCATCAAAATCTACGGCATCAACAAAAATTACAATATCTGCACCGTCCATATACTCCAATAATTGAAAATTCAAGTTACCACCATCGTAAACCTCTAATTTAACATCAAACAGGTTTTCTAATTCTTCTTTTATTTTTGCAATTTTTTCAGCAACTCTAATCCCTATACCTTCATCGCTCATTAAGACGTTTCCAATTCCTATAATGCAGACTTTCATTCAAATACACCTCAAGAAAAGTGGGCCCGCGGGGGTTTGAACCCCGGACCTCTCGCTTATCAGGCGAGCGCTCTAACCAGGCTGAGCCACGGGCCCTCCACTTTTTAGTCGAATTCTCAATTTATGAAGTTTTTGGTTAGTTTCATTCTGGAGTTTCTCTTGTAACTTCTGCTATATCCATGTTACTTATATAATTTATAGCTGGTATCAGAGATATTAGTAAAGTTACTGCTACAATGATTGTCGTTATAATGTAAGTATCCGGATACATAACAAAGGGCATGTGGAATATATCGTTTTTGTACGTCATTTTGAAGATTTGAAGAATGATTTTTGCAATAGGAAAACCGGCAATAATTCCGGGAATACCTATCATGTAAGTTTCAATCAATATTGAACTGGTTATTTCTCTAATAGAGTATCCAAGCATAAGGAGAGTTGCTATCTCTCTTCTCCTTTCAAAAACGTTTGCAGTTGTTGTATTGAATATTTCTGCAAAAGATAGTGAAACACCAAAAAAGACTGAAAACAAAAAGAATGTGTACATCATATTCATCATTTCTTCTACGCTTTTCTTAGCCCTCTTCATCGATATGACAGGACCAAAATTCTTTAATTCAAATTCGTTTCCGCCTTTAACTATGACGTAGTTTGGCTTAAATCCAAGTTTTTTTAACTCGTTTAAATTTGCATAGCAAACTGGTGTGAGTGGTTGAGGAATAATATCATAAATTTTGAAGTGTTCTTCCCCTATTTTAGTTAAGACTTTTACAGTTTCACCCTTAGATATGCTTAAATTTTTTGCAAGAGATTCAGGTATTATCAACCCTTTTGGTGGTGGGAAGTACCTTTTACCATTTATATCATAAATTCTATAGAGATTTTGATTAGTCAAACCTATGAGTGTGCTTTTTTTGGATATGTCATTTCTGTTGAAAACTATCCACGTATCAATTAATGGGTAAGCTTCTTTAACGTCCTTCAAAGACTTTATAGCTGAAATGTTTGTTGTTTTTACTTCGTAATCAAAAGTTTGTATCTTATTGAATTGAGTGTTTATCATGTTTTCAGTAGAATCGAGTAAAGCCAAGGATGTAGCAATGAGTACTACAGCCATAGCCACACCAAAAAACGTATAAATAGATCTTTTTGGATTTCTAAAAGTATTTTTTATAGCCATTTTAGTTATAGATGAAAATTTTAAAATAAATCTATCCAAGTTAATTACTTTGCATTCTGTTGTAACTCCTCTTATAGCTACTGCAGGATCAATTTCAGCAGCTTTTTTTGCTGTTAAACCTCCAGCAATAGCTGGAGTTAGTATTCCTGCAATAAGGGATATAATCATAACAGAAGGGTAAATGTTTGATACATAGTAGGGTACGTTTATGTATTCAATGTAAGATTTTGTCATAACTGAGGAAATGTAGTATCCAGCAACAATCGCGGGAATTGTACCCACAATACCTATTAAAATAGAGTAGCTTAGATAATGAATTATTACGTCTTTTTTTGGATATCCCATTGCTCTTAATACAGCTATAATTCCTCTCTGCTCCGTAACAGTTCGTGAAAGTAATACGTATGCAGATAATGTTGCTACTATTAATAGCATACCCGGAAACATTATTGCTGTCTCCTCAAAACCGTGTAAGTCCATTTTTAAAAGCTTATAACTGGGCTGATTCTCTTTTTTGTAGATATCTTTTATACCGTATGGTTTTAAAATTTCTTTTATTTTATTTAAAATTTCATTAATATTGTTAGTATAAACTTTTACATGAACTTCATTTATTTTTCCATATTTTCCTGTAATTTTTTCCATTGTAGGATAAGGTACAAATATAATCCCAAAATCCTTTGGAGTTGAAAAATAACCCTCTGTTATCAAAACATATTCTGGACTGCACGCTGTACCGTAGATTCTAAGAGAATAAATTTTTCCATTAACTTTGATTTTTATTATTTGTCCAATGCAGAGTTTATTTAGTTCAGCAAACTTATCTAATACGAGAACACCACTGTTTTTTGGATATTTTCCTTTTACAATGTAAACTTTATCTACTATAGAATTTTTCTTTGGTATTGATACCAGTTTTAAGTGTACTTCCCTTCCATTTATTTCCATTGTTGCATAGGCAGTTAACCTTCCAACAGCTTTAACACCAGATATACTATTTATCTTATTCAATACAGTTATTGGAGCTAAATTGAAAGTTGCACCTATATCTTCAAAATCAGTTTGAGTATAAAATTTTTTATATGTTGAGCCTATGTTTAGATATGAGGAGTACAAACCACTAAAAAGAGAAATTCCAAGAAAAACAAGAAAAGATACTGCTAAAAATTGCCATTTTCTGGCTTTAATATCCTTGAAAACTTTTAAAGTTAAAGTCTTCATCACCAACTCAACTCCTCCGGGTCTAAGGGTTCGGATACTTCCTCAATCCTTAATACCCTACCATCCCCAAAATGAATAACTCTATCGGCTATTTTTGCTATAGCTGCGTTGTGTGTAACAATGAGGAATGTTGTTTTTTCCTCAATATTAATTTCTCTCATGACTTTAAGAACTCTTTTTCCAGTTTCAAAGTCAAGATTTCCAGTTGGTTCATCAGCCAGTATTAATTCAGGTTTTTTTACCAGAGCCCTTGCTATAGCAACTCTTTGTTGCTCTCCGCCACTCATTTCAAAAGGTAAATGATTTGCCCTTTTAGCAATTCCAACTATTTCAAGCACTTCATCAACATCTCTTGGATTGTCAATCAACTCTGCAGCAAGTTGTACATTCTCTCTTGCTGTTAAAGTTGGAATCAAGTTGAAAAATTGAAATACAAACCCGATGTGTTTTCTTCTGAATAATGTTAGTTCTTTGTCATTAAAAGTTGATAGATCTAAATCTTTAAAGAAAACTTTACCCTTCGTTGGTTTATCTATACCCCCGGCTATATTTAACATCGTAGTTTTCCCACTACCCGAGGGGCCGAGAACTACTATAAACTCCCCTTTGTTTATACTAAGATTGACGCCCCTCAATGCTTTAACTTCAACACTTCCGATTTTGTATATTTTCCAGACATCTAAGAACTTTAGAATCTCCATTTTTTCACGACCAATAGTGCAACTGCTATCAAAATTAGAATTACTAACATTGGAATGTAATTCATAGAACTAAACACGTATATTGTAAAAGATTGATATACTGTATGTTTTTGCATAGCTGAATCAAGATAAGTTATTTCAGCCGTTATGTTGTATTCTCCAGCTTTTTTAGCTGAAAGTTCAAAAGTAGATGTTGCTGAGTCGCCACTCGTTAAAGAACCTATAAAATAAGTATTTCTGCCTATCAATTCTTTTGGAAGAATTAATTTAACTTCAACGCCTTTTGCATTTCCTTTTCCACTGTTTTCTACAGCTAAATTAAGAGTTAACTTACCAGTAGTAGGCCTTTCCGGAATTGTATATACACCAGATATGTCAATGTGTGGTAACTTTAATGGAAAAACATAGAGCGTTAGATTATCTTTCCAACTCCCGCTTAAACACGAAATAATTACTGGTAATTTTACATTTCCAGACACATTTTTACTAGTTTTAAGATAAAAAGTAGCTGTTTTCATTTCATTTCTGCATATGTCTCCCAAAAGAGCTAAATTTTCCCCAATAAATCCTTTTGGAAGTGTTAGTTTTAATTTAACGTCTTTTGCTTTATCTTTTCCCGTATTTTCAACTGAAATTTTCATAGTGAAGCTCATATCGGGGTATAGTTTTGGAGTTGAATAGTTTGAAATTACAAGTAGGGGTTTACCTTTAACAGATATGCTAAAAGGTAACGTAAACTTATAATTGTTCTCGAATTTATCTTTACACGAAAGTTCTAAAATTGCAGAGTAGTCCCCAACTTCCAAGCTATTGTTTGCAAAAACTTTAAATTTTAATGTTTTTACTTCGCCCTTTTTCCAAGACTTAAAGAATCTATTTGCTTTTTTGACTACAAATCCTTTAAGTTCTATATTCACATTTTTTGCTGTCCCACCTGAATTGATCAGTTTTATAGTAACATTTCCACTTTTACCGGGGTATAGATTGTCTTTTACGTATAGTATTTTAAACTGAGGTTTTTCAATTACAACAATTTCTTTTCTACATTTAATATATCCATTTTCATAAATTTCGCTTACACTTCCGTTTTCAATTGTTCTATTTATTACTTCTACATAAGTTAAAATTGCAGTTTGAGTATATATTCCAGGATTGCTTACATTAACATTAAATTGAACATCTGTATTTCCAGAAAAATCTCCTATATCTATAGCTTTATTAACCAAACCTGAAAGAATTAGATTTGCATTTTTAATTTTTGTATTTGAAACAATATTGATTGAGAGAACAAAATTGCCTGTAGTAGGATGTTCTGGAACTGTAGTAATGTATATATTTGTAGCATTAGATAAGGTAATTGATAAGGTTAGTAACAATATTACAAAAATAATTATTTTTTTCATAATTTTTGCACCTCACCTCGGAATTAAATAATCTTTCGGTGCTTTTTCAAAGGGTTCTAAGTATTTTTTCAGAACGTTTGGTATTTTCACTCTTCCATCCTTTAATTGAAAGTTCTCTATTATGGCTGTTATAGCCCTTGTTGTAGCTATTGCAGTTGAATTTAAAGTATGTACGAATCCTTTACTTGGTTTTCCTTTTTCTTCAGCATACCTAATGTTTAGTCTGTAACTCTGCCAATCTGTACAATTGCTACAAGAAACCATCTCTCTATACTTTCCTTGAGCAGGCATCCAAGCTTCAAGATCGTACTTTTTTGCTGCTACAACTCCGAGATCTCCAGTACATATATTGACTATCCTATACGGTATCTCAAGTTTTTTCCATATTTCTTCTACGTTGCTTAATAGCTTTTCATGCCATTCCCAGCTTTGTTCTGGCAGACAAAAGACAAATTGTTCAACTTTATTGAATTGGTGCACTCTAAATATTCCTTTTGTATCTTTGCCGTGAGCTCCAGCTTCTTTCCTAAAGCAGGGACTAACTCCTGCATAAAGCATAGGTAACTCTTTTTCAGGTATTACTTCGTTCATGTGCATAGCTGCTAATGGGTGCTCAGACGTTGCAATTAAGTACAAATCTTCCCCTTCAACCCTGTAAATTACATCTTCAAAATCAGATAAGGCCGTTACGCCTTCGTAAGCCTTTTTCCTCATCATGTATGGTGGATTAACAATTGTGAAACCTTTTTTTGTTAAAACATCGAGAGCATAAGCTGTTAATGCAAAATCCAGCCAAACTAAGTCGCTAAGTAAGTAGTAAAATCTCGATCCAGCTACTTTTGCCGCTCTGTTTAAGTCTGCCCATCCAAACTTTTCTACAGCATCAGCATGACCTACAGGCTTCCAATCCAATACTTCAAACTCAACTTCAAATCCCCTGATTTGGTTTTTAAATATTTCAACATCTTCTTTGAAGACTTTTGGCTTTCCCCAGAATTTTATTGGAACATTATCGTTTTCATCTTCTCCTATGGGTACTGAGTCGTGAACAATGTTTGGTATTGAAAGTAGTATTTTTTTCAACTCGTCCTCCAATTTTTTCAACTCTTCCTCTTCTTTTTTAATAATTTTTGAAAGTTCTTTTGCTTTTTTTACTAACTCCTCTTTCTTCTCTTTACTTGCATTTTTTATTTCAATTGAAAGTTTATTTCTTTCATGTCTGAGTTTATTTATTTCGTGATATTTTTTTCTCCACACTATATCGAGCTCTATTGCTTTTTTTACGATATCAATACTTTCTCCCCTTTTTTTCTGAGATTCGATAAGAATCTCAGGATTTTCTCTGAGAGCTTTAAGCACACTCCACATATTAGAGTTTTTGAAGCATCAATTCAAAAATTTGATGCTTTACCTAATTCTTCTGTCAAGTTCATTTTGCACGATTACTATACATTGATCGGCTTGAAGACTTATTGGACCTACACTCACTATTTTATTTGCTTTTGAACAAATGAGTTCCTCATCTTCTTTACTTAAACCCAAGTGATCACCCATAAAAAAAGCAACTCTTTCTCCAAATTTGACTTTTCTTATATCTTCTCCATTCTCTTTTAAATAAACTTTCTCATAGTTTTTTAACTCTTCTATTATTTCTTTTAAGCCTTTTTTAGATACATAAATACCGGGTGTACTTTCTACCCAATCCAAGTTTCTCAACTTCAACTCTAATGCTTTTCTAATCAACCCACCAATGTTTCTTTCATCTGGAGACATGTACTTAACTTTACTACCCAATACAAGTATTGACTTAGGAGGGTTCGGCTCACCTTTTAAAATTAATATTATGCCAGAATCCCTTCTTATGCCATGAGAAATAAAAAGAGTTTGAGCCACACACCTACATAGAATATCCATTCTCCCAGCACTACCCGGCAAATCGTTTAAGTTAAAAGGCTCTGTTTTGGCTTTATTACCAACCACTACAAAAATTTTTGGTGGTAACATGTATTTTATTCTACAGGTCTTCTTCTCTTCTTAGGCATACATTTTTCGCATACTGGAACTACTTCTACGTAGTTTTTGTACATACCTCTTCTCCAAACTCCCATGTAGTGCAGGTGTTCAAAGCATGTTGGTTTTTTACATATCGAGCATTTTCTCCAAGTTTTACCTTCATCCTTAGCTTTTAACTCTTTACCACATATACCACACTTAATTTCCTCCACCATTGTTATCACCTTCACTCAAACTGAATACCTTTTTCCGCAATTACTCTCGCAAGGTCAGAAGCTGTAAAGATGCCTTTGACTTCTTCGTTCTCTTCATCCACTACTACAAGCCTTTTTATTTTCATTTCTGCCATTATTCTGGCAGATTCTACTATATCATAGTCTGGTGTTACAACTATCAACGGTGTTGAGCAGTATCTTTCAACTTCATCCTCTAAATTTCCTTCTAATAGAACTTTGGACAATAGATCTCTTTCAGTAAATATTCCGTAGGGTTTACCTTCTTTTGTAACTAAGACACATCCAATCTTTTTTTCACCCATTATTTTACAAACCTCTATTACTGGTGTTTTACAATCAACTGTTATAACATCTTTAACCATTACATCACCAATTTTCATGATTTTTGTTTTAATTTTATTAAAATAAACAATTTTCGATTTTTAATCAAGTTAGTAACACTAATTTTTAATTTAGTATTACTCAGTATAGGTAAATATCGAAATTAGTAATACTAAATATTTAGCCATTTTTTAACCTTCTTAGCTAATCAGCGATGAAGATATATACACTTTCAACATAAGTACTTATGTGCACGAAATGAGCTTTGCGCAATCACTAATCGATAATGTTGTTAGAATTGCGGAAGAAAAAGGAGCAAAAAAAGTAAGCAAAGTTGTAGTTGAAATAGGTAAGTTACTTATGCTCAATCCTGAACAGCTTAAATTCTGTTATGAAGTTGTTTCTAAGGGTACAATAGCTGAAAATTCAGAACTTGAATTAATAGAAGTAAAACCCATAATAAAATGTTCTATTTGCGGAAAAGAATACGATACGCCTTTTGCAATTTGTGATTGTGGTGGAGTTTTAACAGTTGAAGGTGGGAAAGATGCAGTAATAAAAAAAATTGAAATGGAAATTTAGGAGGTGTTCTTATGCATAAAATAGAGGCGGATGTACAAATTAGTTTGCTTGAAGAAAATAGAAAATATGCTGGAGAAAATAGAGAATTTCTTAGAGAACATGGTGTAGTATCCTTTAACTTAATGGGTGCTACTGGTAGTGGTAAGACTATGTTAATAGAAAAAACTGCAGATAAAATTGGAGAAAAATACAGAATAGGTGCTATATTAGGTGATGTTGCGGGAGATGATGATTTTAAGAGGGTAAAAAAGCATGGTGTTAAAGCAAAAATGGTTAATACTGGAAAAGAGTGCCACCTTGATGCACACTTCATTCATCACGCTATTGAGGATTTTGCCGATGTTGATGTTTTATTTATGGAGAATGTTGGAAATCTTGTTTGCCCAGTTGATTTTGATCTCGGTGAAGATTACAGAATTGTTATGGTGAGTGTTACAGAAGGAGACGATGTAATTAGAAAACACCCAGAAATATTTAGGTTAGCTGATGCCATAATAATAAATAAAATTTCTCTTGCTGATGCTGTTGAATGCGACGTTGATACAATGATAAGAGACGCTAAAAGACTTAATGCACGAGCACCAATTATAAAGATGGACTTAAAAAAAGAAATAGGTATTGAAGAGTGGATAGAATGGTTTGTTGATGCTGTTGAAAGAGCTAAAAAGTTAAAAGGTGTATAAATATGTGTCTTGCAATTCCCGGTAAAGTTATTGAAGTAAATTACCCAGTTGCAACTGTGGAATTTAAAGGAGCAAGAAGAGAAGTTAGGATAGATTTGCTTGAGGATGTTAAACCGGGTGATTTTGTTTTAGTTCACGTAGGGTTTGCAATACAGAAAGTGGAGGAAAAAGAGGCAAAGCAAATAGAAGAAGTCTTAAGTCAATTTGTTGGTGTTTAGATGAGAGCAAAAGAATTAGCTGAGTTAATTGAGAAAGAGGCGAAAGGAGAAGAGGAAATAAGACTAATGCATCTCTGCGGTACACATGAGGACACAATAACTAAATATGCTCTGAGATCGTTCTTACCTGAGAATGTAAAACTACTAAGTGGGCCGGGATGTCCAGTTTGCATAACTCCCGATGTTGATTTACAAAAAGTTTTTCATTTAATAGAAAAAAGAGATGATATAGTTTTGACAACTTTTGGAGATATGGCAAGAGTTCCATATATGGGTAAATCCCTATTAAGTTTTAGAGGAAAAAGAGACATTAGAATAGTTTACAGTATATTTGATGCTGTTAAAATAGCAAAAAAAGGTAAAAAAGTGGTTCACTTTGGCATAGGATTTGAAACTACTATGCCATCAACAGCCTTAGCAATCTTGGATAAACCCGAAAACTTCTATGTATTCTCATCTCACAGATATTTTATTCCAGCAATGGATTATTTACTTTCTCTTGGAGATTTAAAAATAGACGGCTTAATAAATCCGGGACATGTATCCACCATAGTTGGAGTTAAAGCTTATGAACCCTTAGTAAAGAAATACAAGATTCCACAAGTAATTGCTGGTTTTGAACCATTAGACGTGTTAACAGCTATTTTTATTCTTGTAAAAATTATAAAAGCAATTAGAAGTGGAGAAAAACCAGAAAATCTATTGTTTAATGAATATAAAAGAGCTGTAAGCTACGAAGGGAACATTAAAGCTCAGAAAATCATGAGTTATGTTTTTGATAGAGATAATTGGGAGTGGAGAGGATTAGGAGTAATACCTAACTCTGGTGCTATTATTAAAGACAATCATGCAGAATTTGACGCTTGTAAAGTATTTGAAGATGTATTTGAAGATTTTGAACCAAAAATAGATCCTAAAAAAAAGGCTTGCAGATGTGGAGATGTGTTAAGAGGTTTAATAACTCCAGAAAAATGTCCTTTATTTATGAAGAGTTGCACACCCAAAGACCCTGTGGGACCATGTATGGTCAGTTATGAGGGTACTTGTAGTATTTGGGCTAAGTACGGAGGTTACAGAATATAACTATTTTTAAATTCTTCTATGGCTTTTATTAGTTTTTCTTCTAACTCTCTTACTTCCCTCTCCATATTTTCAGCAACTTTTTTAGGATCTACTGCCACATATACGTAGTAGTATCCACCATTTTCGTAACATCTCTTTTCTCTTAAAACAAGTTTGCATATAATTAGTTTTTGTAGTGATTTGTAAACAGCATTTTCACCTCTTTTAACAATACGGGCTATTTCCTGACTTCTCATAGGTTTATTTATTAAACATTTGTAAATGAGAACATCCAGTTCATTAAGTCCAAAAAAACATTCTAAAATATTATCGCATTTTATAGTGTGTATAGCTTCTCTAATTGATCTGATAGTCATGCTCTAAGGGCTTTTTCTATTTCTTCTCTGATATTAGATTCCGGCAGAGCGCCTATGAATCCATTAACAAGCCTCCCCTTCTTAAACATTAAAACTGTAGGTATACTTGTTATTCCAAAGTAGTTTGCAAGTTCCGAATTCTCATCCACATTAACTTTATAAAATCTAACCCTACCCTTATACTCTTCTTCAAGCTTCTCCAAGATGGGCGACAAAAACCTGCAAGGGCCACACCAATCTGCGTAGAAGTCTATTACGACTAAGCAGTCATCATTTATTGCATCCTCAAATGTTTTTGCATTTAATTCCATCATGTTTCTACAACACTTAGAAGTGGTATATAAATTTACTGGTTTTTACAAAATTGTTCAAAACCGATTTTAATTAAACAATCTAATAAATTTTAAAAAAGCCTTCACATCAATCCGAGAACAGATAGTTCCTCTGCAATTCTTTCAACAGCTTTTACAGCATCTTCTGGATTTTTACCACCTGTAACAACCATTTTTCCTGAACCAAATATTAATACAACAACTCTTGGTTTGTCGAGTCTATAAACCAATCCGGGAAATTGCTCTGGTTCATACTCTATATTTTCAAGACCAAGACCAATTGCTATCGCATTTAAGTTTAAATCAACACCAAGATCAGCCGAAGCAACTATATTCTGGACTTTAACTTCAGGCTCATCTATAACAGGGATTCCAAGCTTTTTTATGATTTTCACAACTTGCCTGACAGCTCTATTTGCATCTTCAACAGATTTGGAACCAGTACAAACAACTTTACCACTTCTAAAAATTAGTGCTGCAGCCTTAGGTTCTTTCGTTCTTAAAACAAGTCCGGGAAATTGTTTTGGCTTATATTCAGCGTCAGGAACTTCTCTTGCAATTTTATTCAAATCTATATTTTCACCAATTTGGGTTGAGGCAACAACGTTCTCTATTTTTATTTTATAGTCTTTCTCCATTTTAAACCCCCTCTGAAAGTATTTAAATAGTATATAAATACCTTTGCATGCATGTAGCAAATTGTTATACAAGGCTACTGTAAACGTCTATTTTGTGTTCTTCTTTTTTCCAGCTAATTTTCTTGAGTGTATCTTCTATAATTTCATCTATTTCCATTTCCGGATTTCTATAGTATGCATGAATCATGCTCGTTACATCTTTGAAATTTCTAATTCCTATTTCGTTTAATCTGCTTAAAAATTCTTTTCTTCTCTCTAATTCCATCATTGTATCTTCTATTTCCTCTCCTTTTATCATTGCTATTTTTTCAAGTTTTTTAATTACACCAGTTAAAATGTATGAATCCCTATATGGATCCCATATATAAACTTCATTTATTAACAAGTTTTTATCAGCTGGATCTATTCCTAAGACCTCGTAAACCCCTCTTGCTCTCCTCTTTTTTACGCCTCCTTTTGTCCACTGTATTTGAACGAGAATTAAATCAAGAAACTGAATCATACTTCTTGGAACGTTTAATGGTTCATTTTCGAGTCTGTATATTGCTTGTTGAATATCTCCCGCATGTAGAGTTGCGTAACAAGCGTGACCAGTACTCATAGCTTGAAAGAGAGTTTGCGCCTCTTTACCTCTTACTTCTCCTACAACTATATAGTCTGGTCTTTGTCTAAGGGATGTTTTTAGTAAATCGTACATGTCAATTTCTTTTTCTTCTTCACCAATCGCTTGTCTTGTTACCTCAGCCACCCAATTTTCATGCATAAGTGCTATCTCTCTTGTATCCTCTATCGATACTATTTTAGCTTCAGGTGGTATGAACATTAGCAGAGAGTTTAAAGTAGTGGTTTTACCACTGGCAGTCTCACCTATTATAAGCATACTCATTTTGCTCTCAATTACCATCCAGAAATAAGCTAACTGTTCAGCTGTGTAAGTACCAAGTCTTAGTAAATCTATTGGTGTTAGTGGATCCTCGCTGAACTTTCTTATTGTAAAGGAGGAACCTCTTGGAGTAACATCTTTACCATACGTAGCTTGCAATCTACTGCCATCAGGCAAAGTTGCATCTACTATTGGGTTACCATGACTAATATGTTTGTTACAAATTTGAACTAATGCCTGAATGTATCTATCAAGCGCATCTTGATCAAACTTAAGATATGTTTTGATATTTCCAAATTCTTTGTGATATACATAAACAGGAATGTCATATCCATCGCAATGTATATCCTCTATGTATGGATCATCCATTATTGGTTCTATCACACCAATGCCCAAAAAATCTCTAAAGAGATAGTACATATACTTTGCATTTAACTTTTTAGATATAATAACACCATACTCTCTTACAATTTCGTTATATGTACTTACCAATATTTCAGCCTTAGTTTCAGGACTTACAGATATATCTTTGAGAATTAATACATCTTCGAGATCTTTATATATCTCATCCAATAACTTAACTTCTTCGTCAACCAACATAGGTTCTATAGCTATGTACATTTTTTCAGCATTTATCTTATTGAAAGTTATTACAACTTTCAAAAAAGGTTTGTATATCCAGTACTCCTTTAGTATTTCTTCATTTTCCTTTACTTTCCAGTCTTCTATAAGATTAAATTTACTCAGATCTCCTACATACTTCTCCAGAAGTGGAAAGAAAAAACCTGGTTTTAGAGTCATACTGTAGTTAAAGTCTTCCAAATAAATATAAGCTTTTTTGTACTTATAAATATGAGTTGAATAGTAATGTTAAGATGAGTTGATTTACGTTTTAGGACAATTAAATCCTTAGCTTATTAGTGGGTTTATCTTTATCAAAACTTCAACCTCGTCTAGAACCTTCCACAAAATTTGGTAATTGAGAGATTATAAATATCCTCTATTTAGATCTTCTTTAATCTCATAGACTCCTTTCTTTCAATAAATCTTCTAAAGCTTGAGTATCTAAAGCTAAATACATCCCATATTTTAACCCGTAAATAATTATAGCCTTGTCATTAGTCCAGATTGGAATGTTTAATTTTGAAGCTAATGCGATGAAGAGCTACTTCTTGTAGTCGAAGTATTTTGCTATTTCTTCAGCATTTCATCCCTTTCCAAACTATTGGAATTTCTTCAGGAACTTCTATTTGAATAATAATTTTAACCATAGAATTTAGTAGTCTTCTTTGTAGATCTTTTTAGTAAGCTGTAAGATAAAAGATATCTACAATATTTGAGATAGTACATAAGTTGAAATCAGACCTTGAAAGGATTGAAAGTGAATACTAATGGGAATCTAACAAAAGGTTAAAAACTCCAATATCAACTGCTAAAATATCTAAATTATAGATTACTATATTGAAAATATCTTTAAGTTTAGTAGATATTTTATATGCTTTAGGATTGTTTTGGCGTTTTTGATTGTTTTATTAATTAATTTTTAATATAAAATTTTAAATTACACAAAATCATTTAATCATAACTAAAAACTAAATAACCAAAACACATTACTACTAAAAATTTTGGAAATACAGTTATGACTATTGAAAATATTCTCAAAAAAATTGAAAATAATCCTCCAAAAACGCTTAAAGAAATGAAAAAACTTCAACAAATTTTATCAAAATATGTAATTTTAAAAGGAAAATTTGATGCAAAGTATGTTGTAGGAGTAGATCAAGCTTTTGCTGGAGATACCGTAATCTCTGCTTGTGTAGCTTTAAAATTACCTGAACTCGATATCGTATGTAAACTCGTTAATATTGAAAAAACAGATGTCCCATACATACCAACGTATCTCATGTTTAGAGAGGGAAATCCTGCATTACATGCCGTTAAAAAGATTATAGATAAGTTGAACTCAAAAGTTTGTTTAATGGTTGACGGTAGCGGTGCAGCTCATCCAAGAAAATGTGGACTGGCTACATATCTTGGATTAGCTTTAAATGTTCAAAGTATTGGAGTTACAAAGTCAAAACTTTATGGTTTTTTTACGAAAGAGCCCACTGAAGTTATGGAATATACTGAAATGTACGATGAAAAAGGTGAGATAATTGGGTACGTTCTTAAGACTTGTAAAAATTGCAAACCTATATTTGTATCTCCCGGCCATCTAATTTCAGCAAAAGAGTCTTTAATGGCAGTTATTAAATGTCTTAAAGGTTACAAACTACCCGAACCTATAAGATTGGCTCATGAACTGGCTACATACACGAGAAAAAAGGGAAATCTAACTCTTGATTCTTTCCAATAGTATTAAAGATGCATACTTTTCAGAAATTCTTAATTCTTCTCCATTAACTTTGACTGTAAATTTATCTACTACTTCTATTGTTCTTTCTGGAGAAATTCCAACTTTTTCTAATGATTTTGGAGATGCTACTACTCTATAAATTCCAGATTCTACATCAGATAATCTTTCAAATTTAAAAAAGCACGTTTCACAAACATCGCACTTACCAGAAATTAGAGCGCAAATCTTTATTGCCACGTCTTCACTCACATAGTGTTCGATTTCACAGCTTAGTTTTTTTGCTTCATCATCACTAACACCCAAGTACTCTTTGAAAAATATTTCAAATATTTCATGGTATTTTTTTATCTTTTCAGCTACTTTAGTACCTTTTTTAGTTAGAATTGCGCCTCTGTAAGGAGTATATTCAATGTATCCTAAGTCTTTAAGTTTTAAGAGCATTTCAGTAACAGTTGAAGGTTTAACATCTAAAAACTTGGCTAAATCTGTAGTTCTAACTAATCTTCTTTCTCCACTTTGAATATTGTATATAGCTTCAAGATAATCTTCTACTCTTTTTCTATCACCAAATTTTTCGTTCATTTTCTCTCCATAATTTCTTCAATAGCCTCATCTACAGCATCTTTAATATCTTCATCTCCAAGTTCTTTTAACTTTTCCAGTAATTTTATATCTTCTGTATCTCCAATTTTTCCAATCAAATATACAACATCCTGTATCACTGTAAGATCTTCTTTGGACGTTCCTCTTTTTAACATTTCGATCAATCTATCCTTAATCTTTATTAGTTTATTCGGATTTTTTTCACCTATTTCTTCCAAAATCATTATTGCTCCTACTCTCGCCATTATCTCAGGTTTCTCTAAAACATTAACGAGTGCTATGAGATTTTTATCATTTTTTTCAACATCTTTCTTAACTTCTTCAATTTTACCATCTTTAAGTAAGATAACATAGTAGTCCGTTTTGTAATCTTCTCCGCACAAAACTTTCTTAACCCATTCAAAAAGCTCTTCAATTGTATATTCGCCCACCAACTTTACATCTTTAATAACAACAGTAGGTGCTGAAGTAATTTCATACTTTTCTCCAAGCTCCGGATACAACATAACGTCTATTATTTTTACTTTTATACTTGGATTTGCTATAGCTATTTTGTTTATGCTTTCAACCACTTGCGCACAATGTGGGCAAACTGGAGCTATAAAGACTTTTATTTCACCTTCACAATTAAGTTTTAGATTTTCATGCACTTCATCCTTAGCAAGCATAGCCAAGGTTTTTAAAAATGGCTCAAATTCCATCTGAATGGGTATCGCCATGTACGTTATTTCAATATCCCCCTTAGAGATTATAATAGCGGGATTTTCTCCATCTACTATCTCAACTTCGGCACCAAATTCTTTTAATTTTTCAAAATCCTTCATTTCCTTGGTTGGATTTACAAGTTTAACTTTAATACCATAGAGCTTAGGCAGTATTTTTTCAGCCTTTTTAACATCAAACAAATTCATTACCTCCTGCAAAATTATTAAAAAACGAAAAATCAGGCCTCTTCTGGAATTGTAATTTTGTCTTCGTCTATTTCTTTCTGTACTTCTTTTGGATGCTTACCTTCAACTGTAACTCCCATTGAAACACAAGTACCTAATACTTCTTTTACCGCACTTTTCATAGTATAACTGAGCATTTCCGGTTTTTTCATTTTTGCTATTTTTATAACTTGCTCCATTTTTAGGTCTGCTACAAATTCTCTACCAGTCTTACTTGATCCCTTCTCTATTCCTAACTCCCTTTTAATAAGTGCTGATGTCGGTGGCACTCCAACCTCTATATCGAAGCTTCTATCGTCATGCACTATTATTTTTACTGGAACCGATAGTCCATCAAATTCCTTGGTAGCTTCATTTATCTTATCAACTACTTGTTTTACATTTAATCCAAGAGGTCCTATGACTGGGCCAAGCGGTGGACCTGGTGTAGCTTTACCTCCCGGAACTAAAACTTCTACAACCCTTGGCATACAACTCACCTCCCAAACTTGAGCTTTTAATCGCTTTAAAAATGTTCACTCTTTCTTGTCAACTATTCTCACATTGTCAGCATTTACAGTTACAGGTATAGGCACAACTGCATCTATCAATTCTACTGTAATTTCATTTCTTGATTCATCTACTCTCTTAACAACAGCAAGTTCACCTTTAAACGGTCCAGAAACTATCTCCACAGTGTATCCTTCTTTTATCTGTTCTGCTGCTTTCCTTGGTGTTAAAAAGTGTTCAATCTCATTGAAAGACACTTGCCCCCTAATGACACCTTTAATATGGGGTAATCCTTTTATGGCTTGTAGTAAATCTTCCATTTTTTCAGCTTCAACAATAATATAACCTTTCAACTCTTTTGGAGCTAATATTGAATATATACCAAGCCTGTATTTTCTTACAGCCATCTCCATTAGATTTGCTACTACCTTTTCCTGATTAGCTGTCGTTTTTATAACAAAAAATTTGTTCTCACTCATAACCAACACCAGTTCAGTGTTTCAGAGATGCTGGAAGTACACTCATTAATAGATAAATAGCAAATCCAATAATTCCAACAACAAACATCACAGCTACTGAAACTTTTGTTGTCATAAAAAATTCTTCTTTATCTGGTTTTCTTGTCATCTTGAGTACGTTTATGTATTCATTTAGCTTTGCTTTGAACTTTTCCTTATCAGTCAGCCAACTTAAATCAAATTGAAATTCAGCAGACATAATGATTCACTTCAACTAACGCTAAATAAAAATTACCTAACTAAGTCTATCCCATATCTCTTGCTCGTTTTAACTTTTCTACCGAGTATTTGTGGTGATTTTACACCGGTAACTATTACAAGTGTCCTCATTGTGTTCTCCAAATCCGGATCTATCATTGCACCCCAAATTATTCTTGCATCAGGATCTACCTTAGTGTATATTTCTTCTACAACCTTCTCAGCCTCTTCTACAGTCATATCTGGACCTCCAGTAACATTAACAAGAGCTGCCTTTGCGCCAGATATATCTACTTCAAGCAGTGGGCTTCTAAGAGCTTTTCTTATAGATTCAAGAGCTTTATCTTCCCCACTGGCTTCCCCTAATCCAATCATAGCTACTCCTCCTTTCTCCATTACTGTTCTTACATCTGCAAAGTCCAAGTTTACTAATGCTGGTTTAGTTATTAATTCAGTTATACCTTTAACAGCCCTCATTAACACTTCATCAGCAACTTTAAATGCTAATTGAAGTGGATAATTTGGAACTACTTCAAGAAGCCTATCGTTTGGTATTACAATTACTGTATCTGCGACTTCCCTTAATCTTTCCAAACCAGCTTCAGCATTTGCTCTTCTTATAGCCCCTTCAGCTGAGAATGGAAAAGTTACTGTAGCAATTGTTAAAGCTCCAGCTTCCTGAGCAGCCTCAGCCACTACGGGAGATGCTCCTGTCCCCGTACCTCCACCAAGACCACATGTTACAAAAACAAGATCCGCTCCCTCTACAAGCTTTTTTATTTCTTCTTCGTTCTCTCTTGCTGCTTCTTCACCAACCTGTGGTAAACTTCCCGCACCTAAACCCCTTGTCCTTTTTTTACCAATTAACAGTCTTTTATGAGCCTTAGTATAGTAAAGTTGCTGAACATCTGTATTTATAGCTATTAACTCAGCACCAGCTATACCTTCTTCATACATCCGGGTAATAGTGTTGCAGCCCCCTCCTCCTACACCTATTACCTTGATGTTTGTTCTAAGTTGTTCGAGCATCTCAATTATTTCATCCTCAACATCTTCCGCTGGGCTGAAACCTTCTATTTTTTCTCTTTCAGCTCTTTCTAATGCTTCTTTTATAAGAGATTTCATTTTATATCCCCTCTTTTATGAGCCTGAAGGTCAAAATTTTTACATCTACAATACTATATAAACCTTTGTTAGTCTTATTAGATTATGTCACTTTACGGTAAACTACTCTATAAAGATAGAATAGTTGAAGCTGGAATAGAAGTAGAGGATGGAAGAATAAAGAGAATTGGAAAAAATATCAAAGGTAGAAAAGTAAGAGGTTTAATACTCCCAGCAGCTATAGACGTTCACGTCCACTTTAGAGATTTCAAAGAAAAACATAAAGAAACGATTGAATCCGGATCCCTATCTGCAATATATGGTGGAGTGTGCCTTGTAGTAGATCAGCCAAACTGTAAACCACCTATCTTAGACGCAAAAACTTACGAAGAAAGAATGAAAAAAGCTGAAAAAAGACTTTACTGCGATTATACCTTAAACTTTGGGCTAGTGGAAAGTAATAGTAAAAAATTAGTTGATGAAGTAAGTAAGGTTTCGGAAAAGTACTTTGTGCCTGCTGTAGGAGAGGTTTTTCTTCAACATAACGAAATGCAAGTGAGTTACGAAACTCTGTTTGAATTTTCTAAGAGTAATTTGAACATAACTATTCATGCTGAGGATCCTGAACTCGTTAAATGTAACTCAATACCCAACTTTGACTGCAGACCAGAAGAAGCGGAAATAACAGCAGTAAAGAAGTGTGTCGATAATATTAAAGAAGGTTACTTCTGTCATCTTTCAACTCTAAAAGCACTAAAAATAGCTAAAAATTTTAAAAAAGAAGTGACATTACACCACCTGCTTTTAACAAAAAAAGACTACAACAGGTTAAATTACTTGGTAAACGTAAATCCACCTCTTAGAGACGAGCCACTTCTAAAGTATTTAAATGATTTTGATGTTATAGCATCAGATCATGCTCCACACACAATAGATGAAAAAAAGGATGGTTTACCCGGATTTCCAGGTGTAGAAACTACTTATCCCATACTTGTAAATTTAATAAAGGAAGGAATAGTTGGAATAAAAGCAGTAGAGATGTTGACTTTATCCCCAGCTAAAATTTTTGGATTTGACAAATTTGGATATGGATGCTTAGATGAGGGTATGCTTGCAAACTTTGTAGTATTCGATTTCTCAAAAGAATGTAAAATAAACGCAAGAAACTTACACTCTAAATCTGGTTGGACACCATACGAAGGATTTAAAGCGATTTTTCCATCTGAGGTTTGGATAAGGGGTGAAAGAGTTATACCTGAGGAAATATGCTTAGGAAAAGTGCTTAAGTTAAAAAGTTAAAAATCAACTATATTGCAAAGACTAAGTTTTCCATAGATATTAACACAGATAGAGCCAAATCTTTTTTGTTGTATCACCAAAAATTTATTCTTCAATTCTTGGTGCAAGTATGTACTCTACCTTAGCTTTACCATCACAAACATCGAAGATTAATCTTACGGGATAGTTTGTTCCGAGATATATAGTTAGTATATCCCCACTTCCAGCAATTTTTACAAACTCTTTGAGATATTCCACTGAAAACATACTTCTCGCAGAAGCTTTGTTAAACTCAATTAACTCACTTTCGCTCATATGAAACTCTATCTTATCTACATCACCTTCAGCTTCTATGTAAAAACCAGTATCATCGCTTCTAAATACAACATGATCACTTATCTTATCAGCAGCCTGTATTACTTTCTTAAATTCCCCTGCATCCATAACTATTTTAGCTGGAAGTTCTAAATTTGGAACCTTGGGTTCTTTTCTTATAGCAGATGGGTCTATGAGCTGAACTGAATATTGAACACTCCCAAATTTAATAGTCATAGTTGATTCTTCTACTTTTATTTCCACAAGCTCCTTACTTTTTATAGTTTTAGATATGTCGTAAATTCTATTGACATCAACACCTATCACATCTTCTTCAGCAGAATATGCCTCAAAACTCTCTGATGGAACATCAACAATTACCATTGCAACATTTGCAGGGTCAACAGCTCTGGAGTGCATACCTTCATCTTTAAAGTGAAATCTTGCCTCACTTACCAAAGCTACCAGTGCTTTTGCTATTGTTTTCAACACATCACCAGTTACAATGACATCGATCATCGCTAAACCCCCTGATTAAGCGAAACAATAAAAATATTTAATTTTTTCTTTAACTTTAATGAAGTTCGAAGTACATCTCGAATGGATAGGTAAAAGTAGGTTTAAAGCTAAAGCGAGAGATTTTATCGTGTATATTGATCAAACCAAGGAAGAAGGTGGAGAAAATAGAGGTTTTAAACCTACAGAACTTTTATTAGCTTCTCTTGCAGGTTGTTTTGCAACAAATTTGATTAAAATTATGAGATTTAGAGGTATTAACTTCAGCAAATTAAATATCACTGCTACAATCAAACAAAATGAATTTCATCTTAAGATTGATACCGATGCTGAAATTACTGATGAAATTATAAATTATGCTAAGGAAACATGCAAAATTTCTGGATTCTTAGAGGAAAAATGTTCTGTAAAAGTATATCGTAATTAATTTAAATTAACACAGTACAGTTGTAACATGGATATATTCGATTCACATACACACGCAAACACTATGCAAAATTCGGTTTTAGAATTAATGAACGTTGCTGGTATAACAGAAGTTGCAATTTGCAGTTTTATACCTCTTGCAAAAAATCCAGAAACGCTGAAAGACCACTTCGAAGAACTTTGCACTTTTCAAAAGGAAAGAATAGAGAAGTATGGAATAGAAGCACACGTTTTTGTTGGAATTCATCCTCTCTGTATTCCTGAAAACTGGAAAAAAGCTATAGAGTTCGTTGAAGAGTTTTTAGCAGAGGATATGGCTACGGGAATAGGGGAAGTTGGTTTACACTTTTTAAATGAAAGAGAAGAGGATGTTCTACTGAATCAGTTGGAACTTGCAAGAGAATACAGTGTTCCTGCAATCGTGCATACTCCTTCAACAAATAGAGTGAGTGCAGTAGAGAAAATTGTTAAAATTGCTGAAAAAGCAAAAGTTGATTTTGGTAGTTTAGTGATAGACCACACATCAATTGACACTATTGGGATTGTTAAGGAAAACAACGCAATAGCTGGCGTTTCAATAAAACCGGGAATTGTAACTCCCGAAATGATTGTAGAAAACTTAGATGATTTTGAGGATTGCCTACTAAACAGCGATTGTGCAAATGTAACAGACACAGATCCCTTAGCCGTTCCAAAAACTGTGAGATACATTATGAGAGAGGGGATAGAAAAAAAGATAGTAAAAAGGATGTGTTTTGATAATGCGAAAAAAGTATATAAAGTTTAAATTTTATCTTAGTTTGATCTTCGAACAGAAAATTATTTTAAAAACAATTTCATGATTTGCCTTATGAAAAAGCTGGTAGTGTTTATGTTGCTTTTATTTATAGCTGTAGCGTTTGCAGGCTGTACAAACGTTTCGAATAACGTTAAGTTAAACCAAGCACGGATGCACGGTAACGCCACGCATGGCAACGCTCAGGGTGGAGCTATGATGGGTAATGGTCAGGGAGCTATGATGAGAAAAGGTCAGAAAGGGATTATGGTGAAAAACGGTAGTGTAAGTGTTCACACAATGTGGAACGAAGTAATGGGGATAAAAGCTGGAAATTTAACGCCTCAAGAAATAAAAGACATATTATACATGAGACAGGAAGAAAAACTTGCTCACGATGTTTACATTACTCTGTACAACAAGTGGCACCTTCAGATTTTCAAGAACATAGCGAACAGTGAGCAAACCCACATGGATGCTGTTAAAATGTTGATAGAGAAGTATAACCTAACAGATCCCGACAAAGGAAAGGGTATTGGAGAGTTCGAAAACCCGAACTTCACTAAGCTTTACAGAGAATTGGTGGCAGAAGGAAACAAATCGGTCTTAGATGCACTTAAAGTTGGAGCTCTTATAGAGGAATTAGACATCGTAGATCTTCAACATTGTTTAAACAACACAAACAAGAGCGATATAAAGATAGTGTTCGAGAACCTAATGAAGGGTTCAAGAAACCACTTGAGGGCTTTTGTATCCAATATGGAGAGAATGGGATACACGTACAAACCTAAGTACTTAAGTGAAGAGGAGTTCAAACAAATAATAAGCAGTGGAACTGAAAGAGGCCCAGCAAAGTAAATTTTATTTTTCTTTTTCAAACATTTCTTTTTCTAAGTCAAGTTCAGTTTTTATACCTAATGCGTGTAAAGCTTCGTTAGCTTCATCTATACTTTTACAGCCTTTAACTGCTTTAGCCATCTCATTCAGTTCGAAAAGAATTTCAGATTTAACAAAGAAAACTAAAGCGTTTAAAATTGAAATATTAATTTTGAAATCCCACGATTCGTATTCTCCATAATAACCAATTGCAGCTAATAAGGGAATTTTCGATGCGTGACTTTTTACTCTTTCAGCTTTCTTTAAGATGTCCTTAGCTAAGCTTTTATCTAATAACCTAACACCAATTAGTGCATCCAATTCAGCTAATTCACTCAAGTATCTCTCTATTTCATCTCTACTCAATTCTCCATCGCTACCAAAACCAGTAATTGCAATTGGTGCTTTCATTTCAGCTAAGGCACAAAGCATAATCGAGTCGCATAGCGGGCTAAACACACTCTCATTACCTCTCGCTAATATATCTCCTCCAGCATCAACTCCGACAGGTTGAAAACCGTTAGAGTAACAGAAGTCCTTTATAGACTTGGCGATTTTGTTTGGCTTTGTTATATCTATGCCTACCGCATCTCCAGCAATTTCAGCTACCTCTGCAACAGCAGGCTTGAAACCGTTAGGCAGTAAGGCATTTCTCATCCAAGCAAGACAGTCGTTAATTCTGCGAGCGTTTAAAATTTCTTTAATGCTTCTCGGTCCCGGTTTTTTATCAAATCTGTATCTCTCCCAAATAGCTCCTCCGCAAATGAAGTCGGAGTTAAACTCCTTTTTTAGTATTAAACCAACAAAGTAAGCACTTAAAACGTCTCCCCCTCCCCCAGCACCAATAGTAAAAAATTTACAGAGCAAAATATCACCTTACGTTATCTTATCGAGCCATTCTTTCAAAATTTTAGCTGAATTTCTGAGATTTTCCAAATCCTCCTCGCACAACTCAACTTCCAAAATTTCCGCCCCTTTTCTACTTAATACGACTGGAACTCCAATAGAGACATCTTTTATTCCATACTCTCCATTTAAAACAATGCTTGCGGGAATTACTTCCTTAGTATCTTCTAAAATTGCTCTAACCATTCTGTAAATACAAACAGCTGGCCCAAAAATAGTTGCTCCTTTTTTCTTTATAACTTCTGCAGCTACTTCTCTCGTTTTCTTTAAAGCTTCTTGCAAATCTTCGTTTACAAACGTCTTAGCTGAAAACATGCTGTCTCCATGCTCTCCAAGAATCGTTGCCTTTTCCCACCCTTCTACCCCCATTCTCTTTGCTATCAACTTTAAACGAGATGTATCAAGCAATCCACCCATCCCTATTACTTCAAATCTACTTTTATTACACAGTTCATTTAACTCTCTCCACATAACATAATTCATAATATCCATTGGATTTGTAACAACTATAATTTTGGCATCACAGCAATATTTGGCTATCATTCTTGCTATGCTTTTAATTATTCCAGCGTTTTTTTCTGCTAAATCCAACCTTGTCATTCCCGGCTTTCTCGCCATACCCGCTGAAACAACCACAACTTCACATCCTTTGAGTAGAGAGTAATCATCCCCTCCAACAATATCGACATCTTTACCAAGAGCTGAAGCTGCATGAGCTAAATCCTCAGCCTCCCCCTCAGCCAAATCCTTAGCTATATCAACAATTGCTATATCTATATCCATGTTCAATAGACATGTATAAGCCGATGTAGATCCAATTCTACCGGCACCAACAAACCCAACTTTACTCAATTTCATCTCTCACCCACCTCTATTCCATAGCTTTCAAGAACTGGCTGGAAGAATGCGTAACCTCCATCTACAACTTTAACATTTTTGCCTTTCTGCATTAGAAATCTCGCAGCTTCGTAGCTTCTCGTACCAACCTGACAGATTAAAATTGCACTATCGGGTATGTCGTTTACTTTTTCTCTGATTTCAGATAGAGGTATGTTTATAACTCTTTCATCAAGAACACTCCTTGCTTTAAATTCTTTTTCTGTTCTGATGTCTATAACTGTAAATTTATCATCACTTTGTAGCATTTTAGCAAATTCAACTGGTGAAATGCTATTAACAAGTCCAGAAAGTTTGTTTCTAATCATGTTGGCTGATGCTATTATTAAGTCAATAGCAGTTGAAAACGGTGGTGCATAAGCTAAATCAAAGTTAGCTAAGTCATCGACAGTTGCACCCATTTGGATTGCAGAAACAGCTACATCTAATCTTTTATCTACAGCTCCAAAACCAGCCACTTGACAACCAACTATTTTATTTCCACTTGCAATTAATTTAATTCTAATTGGCTTGTGCTCTGGATGAAAATGGAATCTGTCCGCACCAGCAGTTCTTCCAACTACAGCATTACTTAGCTCTTTTTCACACAAACCAGTTCTACCAACGTTCATTCCGAATATCCTAAATATTGCTGTACCCAAAACCCCGGGAAAAGTAGATTCAATTCCACAAATATTATCTCCAATAACTCTACCCTGTTTATTTGCAACTGAACCCATCGGTGTGTAAACTTTTTTTCCAGTTATTATATTTGTGCATTCAACACAATCTCCGCCAGCATATATACTCTTATCACTTGTTTGCATTTTTTCATTAACTTTTATCGCTCCCGTTTCACCCAATTCTAACCCACATTTAACTGCAAGATCTACATTAGGTCTAACTCCTGCTGCAACAACTACAAGATCAGTCTCTATTTCCTTTCCATTTACAACTACTCCAGTAACTTTTTCTCCATCGTTTAAAATTTTTTCAACCTTTGATGATGTTAGCAAGTTAATTTTTTCTTTGATGTGTGTCTCAACCATCTTAGCTATATCTTCATCCAACAAAGTTGGGACAATGTGATCCATTATTTCTACAACTGTAACTTCCAAGTCAAGATTGTGTAATGCTTCAGCACATTCCATTCCTATTAAACCAGCACCAATTATCACAGCTTTCTCAGCATCCTCTTCCCACATCTCAAATATTTTCTCAGCATCCTCCAAACTGTGTAGGAAGGTTATACCTTCAACATCTTCGTCAATTCCTTCAATTGGTGGTTTAACTGGTTTTGAACCGGTAGCAATTACCAAGTAGTCGTAATTTAATTCATCATTTACTTTTCCTTCAACTTTAACAGTTTTTCTTTCCCTATCAATTTCAACTGCTTTTGTTTCTATAAGAATGTCTATGTTTTTTACTTTTTTAAAGTAATTTACATCCCTTACAACACCATAAGTAGTTTCAAGCAGATTTTTTGCCTCTTGAAGCATACCACCTACATAAAAAGGAAGGCCACACCTTGAAATTGAAGGATATTTTCCAGCCTCAACAACTGTTATTTTTGCCTCATCGTTTAATCTTCTTACTCTTGCAGCAGCTTTTAAACCTGCTGCTCCTCCACCTATTACAACTACCTCCAAGTTACCACCCTCCAGCCGTTGTTTAAAAAGCAGATAAAATTTACCACATACTTAATAAATCGATTTGAATAATTGTACATAACAATGATAAAGAAAAGAGAAAAATTGGATGTAGCTTTGAAAAAACTTCTAAAAGCTATAAAACATAGAACCGGTTGTGAGATCATAGATACTTTGGACTCATGTGGTAGAGTTTTGGCTGAAGATGTCATTGCAAAATTGACAATCCCTCCATTTGATAGAGCTGCAATGGATGGTTATGCAGTTAAGGCTGAAGATACGTTTGGAGCTGATGAAAGCAATCCTGCCATATTAAAAGTTGTTGGAGAAGTTGAAACTGGAGAAGAGCCGAAAGTAAGAGTTGAGAGAGGTGAAGCTGTTAGAATATCTACTGGAGCTATGATGCCGGAGGGTGCAAATGCTGTTGTTATGGTAGAATATACCAACGAGAACGAGAATTTAGAAGTCTATAAAGCTGTAGCTCCGGGGGAGAACGTTTCAAAGAAAGGAGAGGACTTTACAGCTGGAAAAATAATTATGAAGTCTGGAAACATTGTTCAGCCTTTTGATGTAGGATACTTTCTCTCTGCGGGAGTAAGAAAGTTGAAAGTTGCAAAGAAAGTTAAAGTAGCTGTAGCTTCTACAGGAAATGAAATTTGTGATGTTTTAAGCTCATCAGAAGTTGCTAAAATTCCAGATTCAAACAGACCAAATATAATAAGTTGTTTGAAAAGCATTGGATGTGAGGTCATTGATCTCGGAATAGTTAAAGATGATGTAAAAGAAATGCACAAAGCATTTGATAAAGCTTTAAATTGTGATGCTATAGTTTTTACTGGAGCTACTTCTGCAGGAAAAAAAGATATTATGCCAGAGGTAATAGAAGATTACGGAGATTTACTTGTACATGGCATAGCTATAAAACCGGGTATGCCCTTAGCTTTTGGAATTGTCAATGGAAAACCAGTTTTTGCTCTTCCCGGATCGCCTGTAGCGTGTTTAATAACTCTTAAATTGTTTGTTTATCCTGCAATTTGGAAGTTACAAAATACTGAAGTTTTAGCCTATCCAAACGAAGTAATTAAAGCTGAAGTTGAAAGAAGAATACCTTCAAACGCTGGCACAAGAACTTTTGCGAGGGTAAGGCTAAATAAAGATTTTAAAGTAATCCCCGTAATGACTTCCGGTTCTGGTATTCTTTCATCTTTTTCCAGAGTTCACGGCATAGTTGAAATTCCTGAAAATTTAGAGGGAATAGAAGCTGGAGAAATTGTAGAAGTTAAACTTACGAGACATCTGGTAAAATCTGATCTTGGTGATAAATATGAGGAAGATTTTTAGAAAACTTATTTCCATCGAAGAGGCTTTAGAAGTTTTAGAGCATATAAAAAATTTAGTGAAACCAGAGTACGAACTTGTGGATTTAACAGAATGTTACAATAGAGTTTTGGCTGAAGATGTTTATTCTCCCATTGATGTTCCTCCATTTGATAGAGCTGCAATGGATGGTTATGCAGTTAAGGCTGAAGATACGTTTGGAGCTGATGAAAGCAATCCTGCCATATTAAAAGTTGTTGGAGAAGTTGAAACTGGAGAAGAGCCGAAAGTAAGAGTTGAGAGAGGTGAAGCTGTTAGAATATCTACTGGAGCTATGATGCCGGAGGGTGCAAATGCTGTTGTTATGGTAGAATATACCAACGAGAACGAGAATTTAGAAGTCTATAAAGCTGTAGCTCCGGGGGAGAACGTTTTATTCGCTGGCAGTGATATAATGGCGGGAGAATTACTTGTGAGAGCTAAAAGTAAAATAACCACCAGAGAGGCAGGATTGTTGGCAGCTTGTGGGATAGGCAAAGTCAAAGTATATAAGATGCCAGAAGTGGCGATAATATCCACAGGTAACGAACTATGTAGGTGGGATGAAAAGCTTAAGCCCGGAAAAATATACGATATAAATACAGCCACTCTTTCCTTAGCAGTTATAGAAAATGGTGGGAAAGTTGTATTAAACAAGGTTGTAGAAGATAAGGAGGAAAAACTCAAAAATACTATACTGGATGCAACTGAAAAAGCTAAGATTGTAATTACATCAGGAGGCACTTCTGCTGGGGAAGGTGATCTCGTTTACAAAATTCTTGATGAAGTTGGTGAGCTACTTGTACATGGCATAGCTATAAAACCGGGAAAACCTGCAGCTTTTGGAATTGTCAATGGAAAACCAGTTTTTGCTCTTCCCGGATACCCTACTTCTGCTTTTATGATATTTGAATTATTTGTTTCACCTTTGCTAAGATACTTATCTGGCATGGATGACCAAAAAAAAGATGTAATAGCTAAGGTAGGATATAGAATTACATCTCCATACGGTAGAAAAGAATTGAGGCCGGTCTGCCTTGTAAGAGGGGAAAAAGATTACTTTGCCTATCCACTAACTGGTAATTATTCAGCCATGATATCAAAATTAGCAGTAGCAGATGGATTCATAGAGATTGAAGAAAATGCAATATTCTTAGAGGAAAGTGAAGTAAAAGTAAAATTATTTTCTACTCTTAAACCGGCAGATCTTGTTATAATTGGTAGTCACTGCATAGGCTTAGACGTCTTACTAAGAATTTCTAAGTTAAAAGCAAAGACAATTAATGTTGGATCAATGGGCGGTTTAATAGCTATTAAAAGAGGAGAGGCTGATATTGCTGGTACTCATCTCCTAGATGAGAGCGGTGAGTACAACATTCCATTTATAAAAAAGCTTGGACTGAAAAACGCTGTATTAATAAAAGGTTACTTAAGAGAGCAGGGATTGATCGTTAAGAAAGGTAATCCAAAAAAGATAAAGTGGTTTGAAGACTTGTTAAGAGAGGACGTTAGAATTGTAAACAGAAATCCCGGTTCTGGAACGAGAATTCTTTTAGATATGCACCTAAAAGATATAGCTAAAAAAGAAGGGATTAACTTTGAAGATTTGACTAAAAAAATAAAGGGTTATGAAATTGAAGCAAAAACACACACTTCTGTAGCAGTAGCAGTACTTTCTGGAAGAGCCGATGTAGGTCTTGGAATAAAAAGTGTTGCAGACATATATGGTTTAGATTTTATACCTGTCAGAGATGAGGAATATGATTTTGTAGTAAGGAAAGATAGATTAAACAAAAAAGAAGTTATGAAGTTTTTGAATGCTCTAAATAGCGAGGAATTTGCAAGAGAATTAAAAAAACTTGGAATGAAGGTTTGGGATAAGACTGGTGAAATAATTGAAATCACGTAAATTTTTAGCAATATTTTTATTTATTTAAATTTAACCAGAAGTATGGAAGAAGGAGTTACAAGAATAGGTGTTAGCCTACCTAAGAACTTACTTGAAGAGTTTGACAGTATTATTAAAACGAGAGGATACTCATCGAGAAGTGAAGCCATAAGAGATGCTATAAGAAACTACATTGCAGAATACAAATGGCTGGAAAAGGAAGAAGGGGAAATTGTAGGAGTAATAACCATTCTTTACAATCACCATTACAAAGGTACAAGTGATGCCATAATTTCACTACAGCATGAAGCCGTTGATATAATAGTTACAACTATGCATATCCATCTCGATAGTGACAATTGTCTTGAGATGGTGATTGTTAAAGGAGAAATGCCAAAAATAAAAAAGCTTGTTGATAAAATAACTACAATCAAAGGTGTTAGCAACGTAAAACTTATAACAGCTATAAGGGAGTAATTTTCTTTCCAAATTCCACTAAACCTCCGCACTCGATTATTTGTCTTAAAAACTCCGGTATGGGAGTTGTTTGGTATTCTTCATTTTTGGTTTTGTTGATTATTTTTCCATTTTCATAGTCAATTTCTATATCGTCCCCTTCGTCAATTTTATCAGCCTGTTCACACTCAATTACTTTTAGACCTATATTTATTGCATTCCTAAAGAAGATTCTAGCAAATGATTTAGCTATTACAGCTTCTATTCCCGTAGCTTTTAATGCGAGAGGCGCATGTTCTCTACTACTCCCGCATCCAAAGTTGTTTCCAGCAACAATAAAATCTCCAGCTCTAACTTTTTTTGCAAATTCTGGCCTAATATTTTCGAAAACGTGTTTTGCTAATTCTTCTGGTTCATTGATAACTAAATATTTACCCTGAATTATTACATCCGTATCGATATCATCGCCAAACTTCCAAACCCTACCCATGAAAAAAGTAAGTGTAAATAATTTAAAAATCTTTAGGGGAAGTAAATAAACTCTCCAACATCCATATATTTGTTTGGATTTACAACCCTTCTTTCACCTTTTAACCATTTTTCGGCAGAGAGCATAGCACCGATTCTATTTAAGGGTGTGTTGTTGTTTCCGCAATGATAACTGTAAGTGCACTTTGGACAACCCTCAACCCTATTACAATCACAGCTCCTCAATACATCGTAGGCAATTTTAAACGCTTTTTCCAATCTATCAAAGAGTAGTTTACTCAATCCTGATCCACCTTTAACAGCATCGTAAACAAATATATCTCCTTCAGGAGTTGATATACCACCAATATACTGACTTCCACCGCCCGTAAGAGCATCACTTGCCTCTATTAATACATGCTCTAAAGCATGAAAACTGCCGGAATAGTAGTTCTCATAATCTCTTTCTTCAGGAAATGGAACTGATAAAATAAATCCCTTTGTAGGGAATGTATAGCTAACGGGATCTATATAGTTTGTTTCTAACTTTTTTCCAGTAAAAATATCTTTCACAATGTACCCAAAAACAGAAATTGTTATATCCATAGAACAGTAAGCTGAATCTTTGAGAAGTATCTCAACTCGCTTAATTACAGGTATAGACATGTAAAGCGGTTCAGTAATTCTTCCAATTTCATCTTTTGAACATTTTTCAAGAATAGCCTCTCCTCTTCTCAAATCTAAGGATACACATCTGTACTTTGTTTCCCCATGTATTACTATACTTCCGGGAAATAGTTCTTTTATAGCCACGGGGAGAGTCCTATCTCCGATTACCTCTCCTCTGTATATCATTTTAACTTTGTCACCAATACCTCTGATACTATAATCCTTAAACAAGTCCAATCTCGATGAAACAAGTTTAGAATCAATTCTATCAATGTACCCATAATTCAAAAGATAATCTATTGCACTAAACCATTCTTTTCTAACTTCTCTAATATTCAGAGGTTTTTCAATACACATTGATAGAAGCTGGTACTTCATCAACTCTTCATTTAATTTTTCAATGTAACAGTACATCGAATCTCTAAAGTACTCTTCCGGTTTTATTTTATAGTACTGCGCTATTGTATCTTCCTCTCTCATGAGTAATATACCAATACATTCTTGTCCCATTCTTCCAGCTCTTCCAGCTCTTTGAACGAAAGTTGAGTAATTTACAAGCTCAGATATGACAACATCAACATCTCCTATATCTATTCCAAGTTCAAGAGTTGGAGTTGAAACCAATACTTTAAGATCACCCATTTTAAAAGCTCTCTCAATTTTGGCTCTTAATTCCTTAGTAAGTCCTGCCTTGTGAACTTTTGCATGTATGCCATTCTGTTTTAGAATCCACGCAGCAGTTTCAACAAACTTGTATGAGTTTCCAAATATGAGTATTTTTTTATCTTTCAATACTGAAACTATTTCAACTAACGTAGAATAAATAGAGGGTGTCATTCTCATTATAAAGTGCATTCTTGCCTTCCTATGATCTCCATGTATATGTTTAAATTTTCTTTCAAATAAGTTTTCTGCAAACTCACGCGGATTTGCAATAGTTGCAGAAGAGCATACTATATTGTAGTCTGCAAATCTTTCAAGTCTCAGATTTAGATAGTATAAATTTGTACCAAGTATTCCCGAATACGAGTGCAATTCATCCAATACAAAATACCTCATATCTCTTAGCACACTTCTCAAATTCGTGCTTTTCCTTAGGTGATAATCAATCATGTCCGGGTTTGTAAGAATAATGTCTGCTTTTCCAGAAAGAACGTATCTTCTATCTTCGTAATTTGAATCTCCATCAAATTTAACAGTTTTTAATCCAAGAAAAGATGAGTAATAAGATATCTTCTCAAATTGATCTCTTGCAAGAGCTTTTGTTGGATAAACTATTACGGCTATTCCACCATTGGCTATTTCATCTATTATTGGTAGAGAGAAAGCTTCAGTTTTTCCAAATCCAGTTGGGGCTGTTATAACTACATTTTCTCCTTTTTTTATGCTTCTAATTGCATCAGCCTGAAATGGATATAGTTTTTCTATTCCTCTACGCCTAAGTGCATTTTTCAAGCTATCCGACAAGTCAACATCATTTAAGCTTACTGAAGGCTCTTTTTTGTACGGTTCAAAACATTTGTAAAGAATTATTTCATCTTCTGTATCAAAAAGTGGTCTTAGGTCCTCTTTTGGACATAATTCAAGATTTTTTATCCTCCTTGACTTCTTTTTGCACCTACATCTACTTTTGAGCATTCCACAAACAGGGCAGAATAATTCATTAACGTCCATTTTTAACGCATTTCCTTAGATAACAATTCTAACTCTTCTAAGGATCTATCTATACTAATTTTTATTTCCTCCAAAGTGGATTCCGGCAAAGTTTCATCTATCTCTTCTATAGTTTTCTCGATACATTCGTTTATTTTTTTCTGCGTATCTTTCAACAAGTCTATTATCATGGAGTAGTGTTCTTTCAATTGAGTTAAAGCGTACCTCTTTAGCTTTTTCAAATTATCCTGTGCATCATCTACTGAAACTTCACCTGACATGAATATATGGGTTATAGATTCTGCATCATTTCTGAACATATCCAAAACGAGTTCTGGATCCCTTAAATCTTTTGAAACTCTTTTTATATCATCCATAGCCTCATCAACAGTTTTTGAAAGTTCCATACAGTACTTCATTAGCTCTCCAACTTTTTCAAGATATGTATTTCTATAAGCTAAACTCATGTGTACAACAAAATCAACGTGGATTTAAAGATTTTTATCATTTATTGCTTTTTCCACAATTTTCTTTCCAATAATTTTTCCCGCTCTATCCCTGTGCTTTAAAAGAGTTTCGAGGTCTTTTATACCTGAATTATACAACTTTCGAGCTCTAATTCTCCCTATACCTTTTATTTTAACTAAATCTATCAATTCCTCTTTGACACCATGTTTAATTCTCAAAACCATAGAATGAAGTTTACCACTCAACCTATGCCCTTTAAACTCTGCAATTCTATACAAAGCATGCATTAACCACTCAGCAGTTTCAACAATTCTTCTAAGATCTCCCGGTGCAATTCCATATTTTTCGCATATTGTGTTTTCATTTACCTCATTTATCCAATCTTTTAAGCAAGATGCTGTTTTTAACTCTTCCAAAAACCAATCATACTCAAAAGAGGAGGATGGAGGAACGTAAGTTAATTCATCGTAAACTGAAAACAAAAGATCTTCTAACCAATCGTCATCTCTCTTTATGTACAATTTTTCCATATCCGGGGATCTACATATTAAATGCAATATTGATATTTCACTTAAGTTCTCACATCTATCCAACTCAAAGTTAAATATGTGTCCAGTTAGCGGATCTATGTATAGCTTAGAAATTAGCTCTCCAAGAGATGTTACTCCAACGTTTATCCCTTCTCTTTCTACAAAACCCCACTTCTCAAGTTGTCCAATAGTTCTCTCTATTTCAAACCAAACAGGCACTTCATTCTGATGAAAGAAGAATGTAGATTCAAAAAATTCCTCTATTTTTTCCGTATTTTTTAGTTCAGATACAAGAGCTAAGGTATGAAATCTAATACTGTTTTCTGTACCAAGTTTCGATTGAACTCTCTCCACTTCTCCATTTATATATCTATTAAATACATCCATTTTTGCTTTTTCACTTTTTACCACTATTACAGCCTCCCCCTTATCATCCATTCCCGGTCTTCCAGCTCTACCAACCATTTGTTTATATTCCATAACTTTTATTGGTTTGTTGAAAGATCCAGAAAATCTGTAGTACGTTTTTACAATAACCATTCTTGCGGGTAAATTTACTCCAGCAGCTAAGGTTGGCGTTGAAACAATTACTTTTATTTTACCTGATTTAAAAGCCTTCTCTATTGTATTTCTCTGTGAATTAAGCAAACCAGCATGATGAAAAGCAACACCTTTTTTAACGCATTCTGAAAGTTTAATACTCATTTCTCCATCGTTTTCTTCGAGTAAACTCTCAGCAATTTTTTTCAAATTTTTTCCAAAATCTAATTCAGATAATTTTAAAGCAGTACTTTCAGCATTTTTTCTAGTAGAGTCAAAAACTAAAACTTGTCCTCCTTTTTTAATACAATCTACTACCAAATCGGTATAATCTTCAAAATATTCTCGAACGTCCGTAATTTTTCCGTTTTCATAAAATTCAACTTTACCCCTATATAAAATACCCTCGTATAATGGAACTGGTCTCCACTCACTCTTAACCAACTCAGCCCTCAGCCAACTTGCTATTTCATCTGCATTTGGTATTGTTGCAGATAGTGCAATTATTCTCTTCTTCCTCATTCTTGACATTAGTATTTCTAAATTTGGCCCTCTTTTAGCAGAATCAAGTAAGTGAACTTCATCAACAACAAGAGTTGTAATTTTGTTAATCCATCCTGCCTTATTTCTAATTAGGGAGTCTGCCTTTTCTGCAGTTGTTATAATTATATCGCATTCACCCAACCATTCATCTTTTGATTCATAATCCCCGGTTGATATCCCTATTTTTAACCCTATTTTTTCCCATTCTTTGAAAGTTTCGTATTTTTCACTTGCTAAAGCTCTTAGAGGTACTACGTATAAACACTTACCACCTCTTATTATATCCCACAACATAGCTAATTCTGCTATCAAAGTTTTACCGCTGGCAGTTGGAACTGCTATTACCATATTTTTATTTGAAAAAAGCCCTTTTTCCACAGCTATAGCTTGTGGAGGAAATAAATCTTTAATTCCTCTTTTTTTGAGTATATTCACTACATACTTTGAAACAAAGTCCTCAAGCTCTTCCACATTCATAGTATTGGTGCCAATTTTATCAGCTCTTTTGAACACTTTTAAGTGTTTGGTTTACAAGTATTTTTTATTTTTTTGTTTTAAAGGGTATACAGAGAAAACTTTTAAAGTCACATACATAAGCAAGTTAGTACTTTCGGCTAAAATTTAAAAAGCCGATGAATGATGACGAGAGGAAGGAGGTGTTAGTGTATGAGTGTGTACGTCAGATTTGATGTTCCTGAAGAACTACAGAATGAGGCTTTAGCTTTGCTTGAAAAAGTGAGAGAAACTGGAAAAGTGAAGAAAGGTGCAAATGAAACAACTAAAGCTGTTGAACGAGGTATTGCAAAGTTAGTTTACATAGCAACAGACGTAGATCCTCCAGAAATAGTCGCCCATTTGCCATTGCTTTGCGAAGAGAAAAACATACCATACATATATATAAATGGAAAGAGTGCAATAGGTCAGGCTGTAGGAATAGAAGTAGATTGTTCCGCAGCTGCTATAGTAAATGAAGGAGAAGCTAAAAAAGAATTGAGTCAAATAGTCAAGAAAATTGAAGGTTTGAAGAAGTAAATAGTAGGTGATGTAATATGGCTGAAGAGGAGGATATTCAGCCTGCAGAAGTAATTGAAATAATAGGTAGAACTGGAATGCATGGTGAGGCTACTCAGGTAAAAGTTAGAGTTCTTGCAGGTGAAAACAAAGGAAGAATTATAACAAGAAACGTTTTCGGCCCTGTAAGAGTAGGGGACGTTTTAATGATTAAAGAGACAGCAAGAGAAGCTAGAAAACTATTAGTAAGGTGATAACAATGGAAAAGAAAGTATGTTCATTCTGCGGGTATGAAATAGAAGTAGGAACTGGCAAAATGTATGTAACAAAGGATGGTAAAGTACTCTACTTTTGTTCACGAAAATGTGAGAAAAACATGCTTGAACTCAAGAGAAATCCAAGAAAACTAAAGTGGACTAAATACTATAGGAAGTGAAGAATATGGAGAGAACATTTATAATGATAAAACCGGATGGTGTTCAAAGAGGACTAATTGGAGAAGTAATAAGACGTCTTGAAAGAAAAGGCCTCAAGATAGTCGCAATGAAAATGCTATGGATACAAGAAGAGCTTGCAAAAGAGCACTATGCCGAACACTCGGAAAAACCGTTTTTTCAGGCACTTGTGGACTATATAACATCAGGCCCAGTAGTGGCAATGGTTGTAGAGGGAAAAGAGGCGGTGAAAATAGTTAGAACCTTAGTCGGAGCCACAAATCCGGCTGAGGCAAATCCGGGAACTATTAGAGGAGACTTTGGTATGGACATAGGAAGAAACGTAGTTCATGCCTCAGACTCGCTTGAGTCTGCAGAGAGAGAAATTTCATTGTTTTTTGATGCAGAAGAAATTATAGAGTACTCTAAATCAGGAGAAGAGTGGATTTACGAGTAATTTTTATTTCTTTTTTCAACTCTTTTTCTGAGGTGCAATGTAAATGAGCAAAAAAAGTAAAAAAGAACAGAAAAAACTGAGAACACCTATAGTTTCTGTTCTTGGACATGTGGATCACGGAAAGACTACTCTTCTTGACAAAATAAGAAAAAGCAGAGTTACGGCTAAGGAAGCGGGTGGTATTACACAACACATAGGCGCAACTGAAATACCAGTAGAAGTAATAAAAGAAATTTGCGGGGATTTGTGGAAGAGCAACGTAAAAATTCCGGGTTTACTGTTTATAGATACTCCAGGACATAAGGCTTTTACAAACTTAAGAAAGAGAGGAGGAGCTCTCGCTGATTTGGCTATACTAATTGTTGATATAAATGAAGGTTTTAAAGATCAAACTGAAGAAGCTATATCTATTTTAAAAACGTTTAAAACACCTTTTGTTGTTGCGGCAAATAAAATAGATAGAATTCCGGGATGGCAAAAGTACGAAAATCAACCTTTTATAAGATCTTTTGCAAAACAAGATGATATTGTAAAAAGTAGATTGGAAAATAAGATATACGAGCTAATAGCAAAGTTATATGAACATGGTTTTAATGCTGAGAGATTTGATAGAATTAAAGATTTTACAAGGACGGTGGCAATAGTTCCAATATCTGCAATAACGGGAGAAGGAATACCTGAGTTATTAATGCTCTTAGTAGGATTGGCTCAAAAGTATCTTGAAGATAATCTAAAATTGCATGTGGAAGGAAAAGCTAAGGGGACTATTTTAGAAGTTAAAGAAGAAAAGGGATTGGGAATTACATGTGATGTCATTCTATACGATGGAACGCTTAGAGTTGGAGATACGATAGTAATAGCTGGCAAAGACGATGTTATAGTTACAAAAATTAGAGGAATTTTAAAACCTCGTCCTGCTAAGGAAATGAGAGTAGAGAGCAAATTTAAAGGTGTAAAAGAAGTTACAGCTGCTGCTGGAATAAAAATAGTAGCTCCCAACTTAGAAAATGTAGTTGCTGGAAGTGAGTTCGAAGCTGTTGAAAGTGAAGAAGACATTAAAAAGTTTAGAGAAAGAATAAGAAAAGAATACGAAGAAATAACAATTAAAACAGATGAAGAAGGAGTAGTTCTCAAAACAGATACTCTTGGATCACTTGAGGCTATAATAAATGAATTAAGGGAAAACAATATCCCTATAAAGAAAGCTGAAGTTGGGGATATAGATAAAAGGGATGTTGTTGAAGCCTCTGCAAATAGAGATGAATTAAATAGGATAATAATTGGATTTAATGTAAAAACTTTACCGGGTGTAAGAGAAGAGGCGGAAAAGTACGAAGTTAAATTGTTTATAGATTCAGTAATATACTCCCTTATCGATAAAGTTACAGAATGGAGAGAGAAATTGAAACTTGAAAGAGAAAGACAGAAAGTAGAGTCTCTAATAATGCCTGCTAAAATCAAACTATTAAAGAACTACGTTTTTAGAAGGTGTAAACCCGCTATAATTGGTGTTAAGATTCTTGCTGGAGAGTTAAAAAAGGATGTGAAATTAATTAAATCAGATGGAACTGTAGTGGGGACTGTAAAAAGTATGAAAAAAGAAAACGATTTTGTAAATGTAGCTAATGAGGGGGATGAACTCGCTGTTGCAATCGAGGGTGCATACGTGGGTAGAAACATAGAGGGAGATGAAGTGCTTTACGTGGACATTCCAGAAAGACATATAAGAGTTATTAAAAATGAATTGTACGAATCTTTAAGTGAAGAAGCGAAGAAAGCTTTCGACGAATTTCTAAAAATAAAACAAAAAAGTGGTTTTAAAAAAAGTTATAACTTTTGAATTTGTATAACCTTACATGCTAACGTTCAAAGAGTTTGCGGAGTTTTGTAGTTCGCTTGAAAAAATATCATCAACTCTTGAAATAACTGCAAAAATTGCCAGTTTTCTTAGAAAAATAGATGATGACTCTGATTTGTATAACGTAGTATTGTTTTTAATGGGTAAAGTTTATCCAAGTTGGGATGAAAGAGAGTTAGGCATTGGAATTGGTCTGTTGTATGAGGCTTTAAAAATAGCTACCGGTGTGGAAAAAAGCAAAATAGAAAATTTGCTTAGGGAAACTGGTGATTTAGGCATAGTTGCAGAGACTCTCATAAGAAAGAAAAAGCAGCTTACACTGTTTCAAGAAGAACTAACAATAAGGAAAGTAAGGGAAATCTTTGATGAAATAAGCTCTCTAACAGGAGAGGGTAGTCAAAAAAGGAAAGTCAAACTTCTTGTAGATCTGTATATTGCATCTACTCCAATTGAGGCGAGGTATCTAACCAGATTGATATTGGGTGAGATGAGGCTTGGAGTCGGTGAAGGAATAATAAGAGATGCCATAGCAAAAGCTTGGGGTATTAGCAGTGAGCTTGTTGAAAGAGCATACATGATTACAAACGACTTTGGCAGAGTTGCAATAGTTGCAAAAAATGAGGGTAGAAAGGGTTTGGAGAAACTAAAAATTCAACTACACATTCCAGTAAAAATGATGTTGGCACAAGTTGCAGAAAGCATAGACTCTGCAATAAGAGAGATGAAAAAAGTTGGTGTGGAGTGGAAGTTTGATGGAACAAGGGTTCAAATTCATTGGGGCAATGGTAAAGTTACTATATATTCGAGAAGGTTAGAAAACGTTACATCTGCTCTGCCAGAAATAGTGGATGAAGTAAAAAAAGTAGTTAAAGGAGAAGTTATATTGGATGGAGAAGCAGTTGCAATAAAAGATGGAAGACCCATGCCTTTTCAACACATACTTAGAAGATTTAGAAGAAAGCATGAAATTGGAAAAATGCTAGAAAAAATACCAATAAAAGTCTATTTGTTCGATATACTATACATAAATGGAGAAGAAATCATAGACAAACCTCTAAAAGAGAGAAGGGCCATTCTTGAATCAATAGTAGAAAAATCTGAAAAAATAACAGTTGCTGATCAAGTTGTTACAGATAGTGTTGAAAAAGTTGAAGAAATATATAATCAAGCCTTAGATGCTGGACATGAAGGAGTTATGATGAAGAACCTAAATTCCCCATATATACCGGGAAAGAGAGGCAAAAATTGGTTAAAACTTAAACCAGTCATGGAGAATCTCGATTTAGTGGTTGTAGGTGGTGAGTGGGGAGAAGGCAAAAGAAGTCATTTGATAAGTTCTTTTGAACTTGCATGTAGAGATGAATATGGCAGATTGCTTAGAGTTGGAAAGGTAGCTACTGGATTTACGGATGATGAGCTTGAAGAGCTCACAGAGCTTTTCAAACCACTAATTGAATATCAGGAGGGTAAAGTTATAAAGTTCAGACCTTACTACGTTTTCGAAGTTGCATATCAAGAAATTCAAAAAAGCCCAAAGTATGAAAGTGGTTTTGCACTACGTTTTCCGAGATTTATAAGATTGAGAGAAGATAAAAGTATTGAAGAAGCAGATACAATAGAAAGAATAGCCAAACTATATGAAAGCCAATTTAAATCAAAACGTCTTTAATTCTCCGTTTATTACCATTTCTGTTATTTTAGATGTATTGTTGAGCCAATTTTCAGCTATTTCATATATATCTCTCTCCATCTTTTTAACATCATAACCTTTCTTTGGAAGTATTTGTATGCTTAAAGCTCTCGGTTCATTTATAGGCTTACCTATCTGGCTGAGTATTCTGACATAAATTTCTTCAATCCCTTCAACATTTTCAACGCAATCAAAGGCAATTCTATTTGCCAATAAGTTGTATATTTTTCCAACGTGATTTATCGGATTTTTACCACTAGTTGCCTCCATACTCATAGGTCTTCCGGGGGTTATCAGTCCATTACATCTATTTCCTCTCCCAACGCTACCATCATCTCCATTTTCAGCTGAGGTCCCAGTTACTGTTAAATAATAGCAACCAGTTTCATAGCAGTCTGCAGTATTTACAAAAACTTCAACTTCTCTCTCAGTGTATTCTTTTGATATCTCTTGAATCCATTCTCTCAGTTCTGTTTTTAAGGAATCATACTCGCTTAAACTTGAGATATATTCACCAATAAATGCACAAGCTACTGTGAGCTTTATTTTGTCTTTCTCTCTTAGGCCCATCACTTTTACATCTTCACCAATTCCCGGATTCTTTTTCCTAAATTCATAGTATATTCTTTTTTCAACATTGTAAACGAGTTTCTCTGTTTCACTTAGAGGAGCGTAGCCAATCCCAAAAGATGTGTCGTTGGCAAGTGGAACTTTACCTCTTTTGAAAACATCTTTTAAATCGGTACTACCTTCTCCGAGCCTAACATCGAATATTACGTCTCCATCCACATCAAGATTGTGCATACTCCACTTAACATAGTTTCTTGCTGCTTTTAGAGCGATTTTGTCTGCGGGTATATACGTTCCATCGAACTCCTTAGTTGCTCTACCAACAAGAAGTATGTATATTGGTTGTATAATTTCTCCACCACCAAACTCAGGTTTTGCTTTTCCAGCTACAATCTGTGTTTCATCCGTATTGTGGTGTAAAACTCCACCAACTCTTTTTATGTACTCCTGACTTAAAGCTCTGCTCATAGCCTCTGCTATTCCATCAGCAAGACTATCCGGGTGGCCTATGCCCTTTCTTTCTACTATTTCTATTTCTTGTTTTTCTATTGGTGTGTGAACTATTTCCTCGACAAAGATGTTCGGCATTTAAATTCACCTGTAATCCTTGTCAACTACTTCAATCACCTCAGCTTTAATTTTGGCTCTTCCTCCAGTAGGTTCAGCAAGAGTCCTACCACAAACGAGACATTTTACAACTGTTGAAACATGATCAAAAATTACTTGAACATTCTCACAATCCGGACACTTTACTCTGATAAAATGACTTTTCTTTAAACTTGCCACACCTATCACCTCGCAATCATTTTTCTACAAGTTCAAATCTTTTTACTCTCCATGTCGGTCTATGATGGGCTTTCTTACAGACAGTACATCTAAATCTTATGTTCACTCTCTTAGTGGGTTTATCTCCTCCCGGCACTTTACTGAATTTACCAAGGTTACCAACTTTACCTCTCCTCTTTTTCTGCCTGTTAATCCATTTCAAAGAGCTTTGTTTTCCTTTACTTACTTTCTCAACTTCATGGATCGTATGCTTTCCACAGTATTTACAGAAAGTTTTAACTTTTTTCGGATACTTCATTACGCTCACCTCTTAATTTCAATTACTTCTGCAACGCCGCCCTTTATAAGGGCATTAGCGTTAAGTGAAGGGAGTGCTACCACATCTTCTTTCTTCAATTTATATGTTTTTCCGTCAATTCCTTCGAATTCAACTTCTTCAAGAATGCGAACAACTTTATATTTTTCTGGTTCTTCAATTTTTTCTTCTTTTTCTTCCGTTTTTAATCCAAATAAAACCTCATCTCTAAAAGATGATATTAGGGTAACTAAGTCCCTATAAAACAACTTTTCTTTGCTTGTTAGATTTTCTATACCTTCCACACCACTAACAGTACCACACACTTCCGCCCACGCCACCCTTATAATTTTACCAACCCTCTCCTCAAAAAGTTTTCTTTGTATTCTCTTCAAAGTTCGTAATTCATCATCAATCCTCAATATTTCCTCATCTGAATCTGTTTTCTTTCTAAGCTCTTCCAACTCCTTTATTCTTTCTCTTATATCCTCAAAGAGTGTCTCCTCAATGACTTGTATAGCTCTCCTACTTTTTTCAACGATTATCATTAATTCTTCAATGTCCATACAGCGCAATCCCCCTGCAAATTAAAAATATTGCAGCATACTCAGGTAATTTTAATTTTTCACCCGGTCTAACTTTCATATTTATATCCCCAATTTTAAAATTTGCTCTTTTCAGACATCTAACTTTAACATTTTCATTTCCAAACACTATAGCATCTTTAAACGGATCAAACTCGTCAAGATCGTATATACTGAGAGGTTTAACAACAAACCCTGTTTTTCCGTGTAATGAATTTGGTAATCTTATAAGTCTATGAATATCTGCGGTGACAGGCTCATCTATGTGCACTTTTAAAAGATTTACACAGTATTTAAAATGCTCTTCAAATATACTTCTCTCTTTTTTTGCTAAAACTGATAAATCGCAGGAATATAAATTTTTTTTATTAATTTCAATTTTTTTTCTTAATCTTTTATTTTTGATTATACCTCTTTTTATTTTTGAGTAAATCAACTTTGTCGTACATCTGCAGACCCTTCTCTTTTGTGTTGAGTTAGGCGAATCTATTGAAAATCTGTTGAAAGTTAAATAATTCACGATTTCTCTTCTTTCAGTAGATTCAAGATTTAAAAAGTCTTTATCGTGAACGTGAATGTGGTAACCTCTATTTCCTGAAAAAACTATTTCCATATCGGAGATCCCAAAATCTCTTTCAAGAATTTTATACAATCTGACAATTTCTTTTTTTGCTACTTCCAATGCTTTCTCCATATCTGCCTTAATTGGAATATGGTCCGCATCTATATCAAATATTAAATCCGCACATATCCATCCTTTCTCTTCCATTTTTTCTTCTCCCGGCCTTTCGTAGTATGCTGAAGAATAATAAGCATGAAGAGGAATTTTTGATAGAATATAGCCCTTTAATTCATTTAAATCGCTAAATGCTATGTGTCTAAGCATAAAAAAATCTGGAATTGCATTTATAGGAACAAATGCCCATTCTCTTCTATCTAAATCTCTTACTTTAAAAGAAGCTTTAGAATAGTATTCCTCGAACTTTTTTTGTAAGTATGCTTTTGTTATCTCCACAATTCTCGGTGTTAAACAAATCTTAATTTAACACTTATTGGAGTTAAAAAATTTAAAGATAGTATATTATGCTACAGGTAAAACAGTTCTACCATATAATGTGTTTACAACTTCTGCCATAGCAATGTACCAAGCTACCAATCCTGTTACAAACACCTCCACGCCAACTGGTTTTGCTGGGATCATTCCAAGAGGAAGCAGTATTAGCAATCCAAATGCAATCCACAGCAATACAAAGAGTGTTGCAAGAAGCTTTCCAATTTTGAAAGAAGCTATCATAAATGCAAATGTGAATAGGAACCACATTAGTGCAAACCCTGCATTTCCTGCGGGAGATGTTTTGACACCCATTAGCGGTAAAACAACATCCTTCAAAAACACAGCCCACCAGAAAGCTCCATAAGACATAAATGCAGAACCGCCAAATATGTTGCCTTTTCTCAAGTCAATTACTCCTGCAATAAATTGAGCTGTACCTCCAAAAGCCAAAGCTAAGCAGAGAGTTGGGCCAGCACCCCAAAAACCCATAATAGACAAGCCAGTAGCCATAGTAGTTAGAGCAAAACCCATTAGACCTACCACTGCCGGATTTGACCACCATTCCTTAAGAACTCCAGATTCCTCAATTTTCATAATTTAACACCCCCATATTTAATACCTCATCTATCACGATTTGCCATTATGAATTTAGTATTTAAAAATTTCGATAATAGTTCAATAAAAAATAAATATAATAATTCTAAATTTGCAAAATTAACTTCTATAGTTTTCTTTATTTTAGCTAATGGTTATCTTATTTAATAATTTCTGAAAAATTATTCTCGAAATCCAATATATTGCATTTCTACACCATAGACATTAGTCGATAAGCGTTATGCATTTAATTTTTAGTTTAAAGTAAAAATAGTTATAATTTAAAAGTAGTTTAAAAATTGATGAATTTGATAATACAAAACCATTTTAACTTTTTTTCAATAATTACGTAAAAATTAAAGCTTTTATAATTTTATTGAGTTGCTTAGTTGTATCAACTAATTGTAAAATTAATCTTCGATTATAGTCGTATTAGACTTGTTGCTAAAAATTTTTATAAAAAATTTTTATTTAAATTTCTCTTAATATTTCAAATGCGGAATGTAAACCAGATTTTAAGTTAATATATCTACTCAAGATATCTTCTAAAGCTGCAAGAGTCGTTACAAGTTCTCTCTTACCAACGTTACCCATTGTACCAATTCTGAATATTTTTCCCTTTAAATGCTCCTGTCCACCAGAAACCAGTATCCCATATTCTTTCATCAGATTCCCTCTTAATTCGGAATCTTTTATGCCATTTGGCATTTTTATAGCTGTAACTGTGTTTGAATACATGCTCACTTCGTTAGTTTGAGGAAACATCTCTAACCCAGTTTCCTCAACCCATGCTCTTACAGCCTTAGATAAAGTTCTGTGTCTTTTAATCCTGTTTTCGAGTCCTTCTTCTTCAATCATTTTTAATGCCTCCTCAAGTGCAAAGAATAGAGATACTGCAGGTGTGTATGGGGTTTGATTATCTTTCGCCTTCTTTTTGTAGGCTGCAAGATCCAAATAGAAAGGACAGCTCTCATTGTAATATTCCCAAGCTTTTTCAGAAACTGCAACAGCTGATAAGCCGGGTGGTATTCCAAGGCACTTCTGAGAGCCGGTAATAGCTACATCTACCCCCCATTCATCCATTTTAACTACGTCTCCTCCTGCACTAGTTATAGCATCCATTATAACTAAACAATCATATTCTTTAGCCAATTTAACTATTTTTTCAGCTGAATTAAGTAATCCAGTTGAAGTTTCATTGTGAACGAAAGCTAAAGCTTCACTACCTTCTGCAAGACTTTTTTCCACATCATCCAGCAAAATTGGTTTACCCCAATCAAATCTAACTACATCTGTTTTAGTATAGCGAGAAGCTATTTTTCCAAGCCTATCTCCAAATTTACCATTGTCAATGCAAGTTATTCTTTTAACTTTTGAGAATGATGAAATTGCAGCTTCAAGCCCAGCTGTTCCAGAACCAGAAATCAAATAAACGTCTTTGGATGTCCCAAACAACTTTTTCATACCATTTACACAGTATTCCATTATTTCACTGAACTTTTTACTTCTGTGTCCTATCATCTGCTTAACCATCGCTCTTATTATTCTCCCATGCAAATGTACGGGTCCGGGAATCATTAGTAAATCTTCAATATCCACTTAAACACCTCCTTTAACGACCAATTTAGACTTTTCAAATTCTTCAACTCTCTTTTTCGCAAGTTCAGCAATTCTTTTTATTATTTTCTTTGATGAGCATAACTCACACTCTTCTTTTACTTTTATTCTTACAACCTTTGCATTTATACCTCTCTTTCTAAGTTCATTTTGTAGCCATTCCTCATCAAAATGCTGATCATAGCCTAATGCAATTATGTCCGGTTTCAACTCAACTATTGGCTTAAAAATATCATTTTCATCCCCAAGAATAGCTTTATCCACGTACTTTATTCCTTCAACAACTCTTCTTCTCTGCTCTTCAGGTATTATCGGTTTTGGCTTATGTTTAACGTTTTTTTCCCTTGCAACAATAACTATCAATTCATCTCCAAGCTTCTTTGCTTCTCTAAGGAATGTGATGTGTCCGGGATGGATTATATCAAATGTACCAGTAGCAATTACTCTCACCATAAACTTTACTTAAAATTCTCGATTTATAAAATCTTATGATGTGTCAATTTGATCCCTTCTAAAATCCAATATTTCCAAAAAACAAGCTGTAAAATAAGAGATACCAGCAATACGAACTTAATCAGCGAGTCGCTCATCTTAAAATTGATTAATATTATTGATTAAAGTTATATTTTATATTTTCTTTGTTTTGAGAT
>JALSLC010000020.1 GCA_026988525.1 Archaeoglobaceae archaeon | reverse complement strand
ACTCCAAAGAAGAAGACTCCAGGCTTTGAAGCAGTGTTTGCAATTGCTGGCTTAGTAGCTGCTGCCTATCTACTGAGAAGAAGAGAGTAATCTTTAAATTTTTATTTTTTGTTTTTTTATTTACTGAGTAAAATTTTTACCTTTTTAAGAAGCAAATATTACTGGAGGTGATGTTGTGAGAATAACCTGGTTAGGTCATGCAGCATTTATTTTAGAAGGTAGTAAAACTGTTTTAATAGATCCCTTCATATCTGGCAATCCTAAGGCTCCTTTAAAAGCTACAGATTTAAAAGCAGACGTTATTGCAGTAACACACGGGCATGGGGATCACTTAGGGGATGCTATTGAGATATCTAAGGCGAATAACTGTCCTATAGTTTGCATTTATGAGCTTTCGAGAATCATAGGTAAAAACGCTGTTGGCATGAACATTGGCGGAACTGCAGAAGTTGAGGGTGTGTTGTTTACTATGACTCCCGCCTTACACTCAGCGGATGTTGAAATAGATGGAAAAATTGTAAGTGCTGGATGTGCTGCAGGATTTGTAATTGAAATGGATGGAATTAGAGTTTATCACGCTGGAGACACTGGAGTATTTTACGATATGAAATTAATCGGTGAATTATATGAACCGGACGTTGCTTTAATACCCATAGGAGGTTGGTATACAATGGGTCCAAAAGAGGCAGCTAAAGCAGTTGAATTGATAAAACCAAAAATAGTAGTTCCAATGCATTATGGGACATTTCCAGTAATATCTGGCTCACCAGAAGAATTTAAAGAACTTGTTGAAGATAAGTGCCCCGGTGTTAAAGTTGTTATACTTAATCCTGGGGAGAGTTTTGAAGTTTAATTAATTTTTTACCTTTCTCAGTGGGTTTAACTTGGATTTTTGCATCTAAAAAATTTATTTTAAATTCTTCTTCATCTAAAACTCTATCTAAGAATATGGCGAGAGCTGCAACCTCACTATGGGGTTGATTACCTATTGATATATTTAAATCTGAGAGTTGATAAACTTCTGAGGGGACTTTTTCTGCACCAACTATAACGAGAATTTTTTTATGCTTTTTTACTTCGTATAATTTCTCATTTAGAGGCATTCCATACATAGTTAGGTGTATCTTTAAACCATCAAAATTTTTTAGCATATTTCTCCAATTGCATGTTTTAATAAAAAATTCACATCTACCATTGTTTTTTCCCCATCTTTTACAAACATCGTTTATACTTTCAAATAGCTTTTCATCATTTACATCGAAATATATGCCACAAGCTCCAAAAGCTCTTGCAGTTAGAGCTACATGAGTAGATATTCTCTTATCTCTTTTTGGCCTGTGCCCAAGTCTAAGAACATATATCTCCAACTTATTACCTCCTACAGCAGTAAAGATGAATAAAGTTGCCCAACACTAATTCCATTATCGCCAGCTGCTGTTATTTCATTTACATAGAATTTTATATTTTCTTTTTTAGCTGAATTCTCGATGTAAGGGGTTATTATTGTATTGTAGGCTACACCTCCACTCATTATAATGCACGCGTCCTTTTTTATAGCTTCTTCAATTGCTAATTCCGATATAGATTTCGAAAGATACAACGTTAAAGCTAATGCTAAATCTTTTTTATCTAAATTGTTCTCTTTAATTGCACCCACAAGTACATCTCCAATGTTAATTATTTTAACTTTCTTTTTCTTACCTTTAAAATCATCGAAAGGAGAAGTATATCTTGCTACTTCAATATTGCTTGTGATATTTACTGGGTAATCTTTTAACCATTTCTCAGCCTCGTTTAAATTACCATTTACAGCAAATGCCTCTAATTTCATAGCTCCTTCGCCCTCATAAGTTCTCTTAGAGTATATACCAAGCAATACTGAACAAACATCTAAGTATCTTCCAGCCGAAGAAGCTCTTGCAATGTTTAAATTTTTTTCAAGCTGGAAGGATATTAATTCAGGTTTAATATTCATTTTTTCCCAATCAAATTTAACGTTTAATTCGTTTTTCTCGTGTAAAATTGCATAAAGAATCCTGCCGGGATTGTTTGTAGCGTTGTCTCCTCCTGGCAATGGTAAATATTCCATTCTACCAATTCGCTCAAAAACTTTTTCATCAAAATCGAGATATAAAATTTCACAGCCCCAAATATTACCATCAAAACCATAGCCAGCTCCATCCACAGCTATTGCTACAGCTCTATTCAAATTTTTTTCAGCCATAACTGACATTGCGTGAGAAAAATGATGTTGTACTTTGACCAATTTTATTTCATTTTCTTTACAATAGTTTTCAGCAAACTTAGTTGTGTTGTATAGTGGATGTAAATCGCAAAAAACGACATTTGGTTTTAACTTAGTAAATTCCAACCAAAATCTAAAAGCCTTTGAAAAGAAGTCTTTGTAAGTTTTAAAGTTAGAAGTATTTCCAATGTACTGTGATTGAATTATACATCCGTCTTTTAAAATCGATAGAGAATTGTAGAGTTCGGCACCTACTGATACCGCTTCAATATTAGTATCTATTTTTATCTTATCCGGCACAAGTCCCCTTGACTTTCGAATGATCATTCTTCTTTTTCCAACAAATTTTATTACTGAATCATCAATCCTATTTGCTATTTTCAAATTGTGTGTAAGATAGTAATCTGCAAGATTGCTATCAAAAATATTTTCATCTATAAACATAGGTTCTCCGGGTAAATTTGCGGAAGTCATGACTAAGACATCAGAATCTAAAAATGAAAATAGTATATTATGTAAAGGAGTGTATGGCAACATTACCCCAACAGTGTTTAGCATTGGTGCTAAAGCGGGTACAAGCTTATTTTTAGATTTTAAAACTAATATTGGCCTTATATAACTTTCAAGAGCTTTTTTTTCTTCTACGTTCAAATATGCAATTCTTTCTAAAACGTTCAAATCTTTAACCATTACCGCAAAAGGTTGTTGGGGTCTTGATAATCTCTCTCTAAGATTTAAAACAACATTCTCATCTTCAGCCTTACATGCAATATGATAACCGCCAATACCTTTTATGGCAACGATTTTTCCTTTATCAATAAATTTTGCTGCAAGTTTTATCGCATCTAATTTTTCTGCAATAATTTTATCTTTAACTAACTTGTAATTTGGCCCACATTTTGGACATGCCACAGTTTGGGCATAGTATCTTCTATCTTCAACGCTTTTATATTCTTTTAAACAATCTTCACACATTGGAAATTCACAAAAGCTTGTATTTTCCCTATCATATGGTAGCTTTAAAGCTACAGAAAATCTGGGACCACAATTTGTACACGATGTAAAGGGGTATAAATACCTTCTATTTTTATAGTCAAAAACTTCTTTTAAGCATTCATCACAAACAGCTATATCTGGTGGTGGTAAAGATAACTTCCCCCTTTTACCTCCACTTCTTAGGATGTAGAAATCCTCATCTTTAAATTGTTCATTGAAAGGTTCAACTACAACCTCACTTATTTCTGCTATTGGAGGCAACTCATTTTTTAGTCTCTTTATGAACTCATCCACATTTTTATCAATAACTATCTCAACACATCCAGTTCCAGTGTTTTTAACGTAACCTCTTAGTCCCATGGATTTAGCTAATCTGTAAACAAACGGGCGAAAGCCTACACCTTGAACTATTCCTCTTACCGTTATTTTATACACATTAAGCTTTAAAGTGTTAGAAGTATATACTATTTTTTGCTCCTGTCTAATAACATTAAACGATTGTTATTTATTAATAATGTTAAAATATTGCAACACTAACAAACTTCAGTAAGCATTATATAGTTAATCAACTAAGTAAATCCATGTGCTTTAAAAAAATAATGATGGCTGTTGATTTTTCTGAGTATTCTATGGCTATGTTTGATTATATTGAAGATCTGGAAAAAGCTGGGTGTGAAGAAATAGTATTAATTAGAGTTATAAATACTGCAAGATTTAGTTATATTGGTGGTTTCGATATTGAAGCTTGGATTGAGGTAGAGGAGGAAGAATCCAAAAAAAAGCTTGAAAAACTTGTTAAAGAAATTGAGAAGAAAGGTGTTAAAGCAAAATTTGTACATCCAATACCAGTGGGTGATCCTGTATATGAGATAGTAGAACATGCAAAAAAGGAAAACGTATCTTTGATAATGGTTGCTTCGAGAGGAAGAAGTAAATTAAAAGAAATTTTGCTTGGAAGTGTTAGTGAAGGAATAATAAGAAATGCAGATAGACCAGTTTTACTTCTAAGAAGGAAAGATTGGAGTAAGAAAGATCCAGAAACAATTTTTAAAAAGATAGTTTATGCTCATGACTTATCAGATCACTCTGCAAAAGTAGTTGAATACGTAAAAGCTGCGGCAATTGTGGGTGGCAGAGAAGTCATAATATTACATGTGAAAGAGAATGAAGAAGATTTAAGTCCCCTTGAAGAAGCTAAGAATGAATTAAAAAAGGCTGGAATAAACGTAAAAATTTTAATTGAAGAAGGTACACCTCACAAAGTTATATTGAAAGTAGCTGAAAAAGAAAACGCTACTATGATTGCTATGGCTTCGAGGGGATTGGGCTTTGTTGAGGGACTTATTTTAGGTAGTACAACTGATGTTGTAACAAGAAGGTCAAAAATACCAGTTCTTGTTCACAAATAACTATGATTCTAACAACATCTAGGAAACCGGGAAGAAAAACGAGGAGATTGGCAAAAGTATTATCGAGGTTTTTCAATTGGCGTTACGTTCAAAGAGGCAAAAAATCAATTGATGATTTTGGAGGTAAATTTATCATAATTCAGGAAGTTAAAGGTAATCCATCTATACTCAAAATATACGATGGTTTAGAAGTTCTATCAATTTTTTTTAATGTTGGAGAAATTAACAAAGTAAAAATGGGTTCAGAAGTTCCTATTTTTCATGGAAGACTACCTTTCAATATAGCATTACTCAAGTACTTTAACAGCCTAAGCTCTGATGAAAAGTTTTCAAGAAAAGTAGCTCAATCCTTGGATTCACCAAAAAATGTTTTTGTTAAAAGAGAAAATAAAAAAATCATATTTGAACTAAAATACAACAAAATAGATGTAGTGAGGTTGATAACTCGTGAGAGGTGGATTCAAAGTAACGTTAAAATTCGATAATGTTGAAGATGCTGAAATAGTGTATAACGCATTACGTTTGGACAATGATGCAAAAATTTATTTAGATGGTAATAAGCTTTCGCTAATGCTTCAGAGTTTAGGGCTCTCATCCCTGAGAGCCAGCGTAAACTCGTGGCTCAGAATGATAAAAGTATGTGTAGATTTGCTCGAAGTTGAGAGGTGATAGTAATGGGTGAATTACCTCCGCAAGTCCAGAATATGGTGGCACAAATGCAGCAGGTTCAACAGCAACTACAAGCAGTAATATCTCAAAGATTGCAAGTAGAAGCTTTACTTAAAGAAGTTAACGAAGCTATTGAAGAAGTGAAAAAAGTAAGTGAGGATACTCCATTGTATAAGGTTGTAGGTAGTATACTCGTGAAAGCAAGTAAAAGTGAAGTGGTTAAAGATTTAGAGGAAAAAAAGGAGACTTACGAGGTGAGAATAAACACATTAAAAAGACAGGAAGACAGATTGAAGGAAAGATTAACTGAAATACAGAAGAAGCTGCAATCTATGTTGTCGCCACAAGCTGGTTAATTTCTTATTTTTTTACTATGCTATCTGAAAGAGTAGAAGTTTTTCTTTGTTATTTGGCTTTTCATATATCTGTGTTTTTGTTTGCATTGTTTTTACTTCTTTCTTACTTTGTTAATGTAGAATTTTTAGTTTTTTCAATGCTACTTTTACCACTCATGTACTTAATATATAAAAAAGGAAAAGGAGATTTACAGTTCAGATAGTTTTTCAATAGCTTTTTCTATAACTTCTTCATCCCTTGTTAAAGCAAATCTAACATAGTACTCCCCACACTCCCCAAATCCAATACCGGGTGTAACTAACACTCCTGTCTTATCTAAAAGCATTTTTGCAAACTCCATGCTTGTATAACCTTCTGGCACTCTACACCACACATAAAACGTGGCCTTAGGCATTTCTACATTTAACCCTATATTTTTTAAACCTTTAACGAGTTTTTCAGCTCTATTTTTATAAACTGCATTGTTTTTATCTATCCATTCGTCACACTCATTCATAGCAAATGTTCCAGCTTCTTGAATTGCTTGAAAAACACCGCTGTCTATGTTAGTTTTAACTTTCAAAAGTGCTTTTATTACATCAATATCTCCCGCAGCATAGCCTATTCTCCATCCAGTCATATTGTATGTCTTAGATAGGGAGTTGAACTCAATTATATTCTCATAGCCATAGGACAAAAAACTCTCTGCTTTAACTCCAAAAGTAATTTCACTATAAGCTGCATCATGTGCCAGAATTATCCCATTGTCGATACAAAAATCAACTGCAGTCTTTATAAAATTTTTATCAACTACGGCTGAAGTAGGATTGTTTGGATAGTTTAAAAACATTATCTTTGCCTTTTTTACAACATCATTTGGAATTTCTTCAAAGTTGGGTAAAAATCCATTCTCCTCCTTTAAGGGCATATAGTATGGAGTACCCCCAGCAAGAATTGTGCAAGATGGATATACTGGGTAACCCGGATCAGGACATAAAACAACATCTCCCTTGTCAACATAAGCTAAGGGTAAATGTGCTATCCCCTCCTTTGAGCCTATCAAAGCTATTATTTCGTCTGGAGAAATTTTAACACCTTTTCTTCTTTTATAAAAGTTGGATGCAGCTTCTCTAAATTTTAGCATACCCTCATAACTTGGATACTTCTGATTTTCTACTTTTTCAACTGCATTTTTCATGGCTTCAACTATGGGTGGAGGTGTTGGTAAATCTGGATCACCCACTCCAAAGTCTATGACTTCAACACCCTCTTCGAGTTTTTTATTTTTCATCTTGTCAAGTTCAGCAAATAAATATGGAGGTAGTTTATTTAGTCTTTCAGCAATTTCTGGCTTCACACACTTCACCTCTCATCTATAGGTATGTACTTTTTTCTAATTTCTCCAACGTAATGAGCTCTCGGCCTTATCAATCTATTGTTTTCATACTGCTCAATTACATGAGCAGTCCAACCAGTAATTCTGCTTATAGCAAAAACGGTTATGAATAAATCGTCCGGTATATCTAAATTTGCATAAACACTGGCAGAATAAAAATCTACATTAGGGTACAGTTTTTTGTGTTTGTAAACGGCATCTTCTACTGCAATACTTATTTGATACCACTTCGGCTCTTTTTCTCTTGCGAGTTTCTCAGCCAACCTCTTTAAAATTAATGTTCTTGGGTCTATAACAGTTCTATATACTCTATGCCCAAAGCCCATTATCCTTTCACCTTTATTAAGCTTTCTTTTAATGTATTCTTCAGCTCTCCATGGCACTGCAATTTCTCTAAGCATCTCTATTACTCTTTGTGATGCACCTCCATGCAATGGGCCCATTAAAGTTCCAGTAGCTGCAACAATACAAGCATAGATATCTGCTAAGGTTGAAGCTGCAATTCTTGCTGCAAAAGTTGATGCATTTAATTCGTGATCAGCATGTAGTATTAAATCGACATCCATAGCTTTTACTTCAATTTCATTAGGTTCCTCTCCTCTAAGCATGTATAAAAAATTTGCAGCGTGTCCCAAATCTTCTCTTGGATGGACTAATTTTTGACCACACCTTATTCTGTGGAAGTAAGCCACTATCGTCGGGAATTTGGCTATAAGGCTTTTTGCTTTTTCTATGCTGACGTCGTGATTTCTGTAATGTATGTATTTATCCATAGTACCGAGATAACTAACAGCAGTCCTTAAAACCACCATTGGATGAGAGAAAGGTGATAGGTGCGTTAGCAAACCAATTATTTGTGGTGGTAACTCTCTTTTCTCTTTCAACTCTTCACTAAATGCTTCAAGTTCATATTTCTTAGGTAATTCACCGAAAAGTAGCAAGTAAGCTACTTCTTCGAAAGTAGATTTCTCTGCAAGCTCTTCTATTGGATAACCCCTATATTCGAGAATTCCTTTTCCATCTTCAACGGCTATTCGAGATATTTCTGTTTTACATGCTATAACATTTTCTAAACCTTCCTGAATTTTTTGTTCTTTTTTTGTCAATACTACAACACCCCCTTAATAATACCTATACGAAGGATATCTCTCGAGGATCATACTAGAAACTCTAACTGGAGGTTCTCTCATAGCAAGCTCTATAGCTTGATCTAACTTCCAATCTTTTTCAGCATATATTGTAAATAACTTATCTCCCTTTTTAACGTGTTGACCTGCCTTTTTATGTATTACTATTCCAGCACCCTTATCCTTGGGTGCTCCTGCAGCTCTTGCTACTTTAACTACTCTCTTATTATCAACTCTTGAAACAGCACCATCTATGTTAGATATGAAGTCATAAGTTTTGTCTCCAACAACTACTTTATCACTGCTAATATTGGGTTCTCCACCTTGAGCTTCAACTATTTCCCTGAATTTTTCAAGTGCTTTTCCAGATTCAAGTATTTTCTTAGCATATTCAACTCCATCAGCTGCAATACCTGCCATTTCAAGTAATGTTCCAGCAATTCCAAGAGCTTTTTCTATCAAACTTTTTGGGGCTTTCCCCTCTTCAAGTGCTTTTAAAGCTTCCTTAGCTTCCAACGCAGGTCCAACTGCTTTACCAACTGGCTGAGAGCCGTATGTTATTGCACAAGTAACGTTTAAACCCAATCTTCTACCAAGAGTTACAAAATCGTTTGCCAGCTCTCTACCTTTGTCTATGTTTGGAACCTTAGCCCCACTACCTACAGGTATATCTATTACTAAATACTGAGCACCTATAGCACCTTTTTTGGCCATAACACTGGCTAAAAGTTGGGAATGCGGATCTATGGAGAGAGGATATTCAACTCTTATAATTTTATCATCTGCCGGGGCTATGTTTGTGGCTCCTCCCCATGCAATTACTCCACCAACTTTTTCAGTAATTTCCTTAATTTCTTCTACCGACAAACAAACATTTGCTAAAACTTCCATAGTATCAGCTGTACCGCTTGCTGAAGTAATTGCTCTGCTTGCTGTTTTTGGTATGTACAATCCACTTGCGGCAACTATAGGTACTATAATTAGAGATATTTTATTTCCGGGTACACCACCTATACTATGCTTATCAACTATTGTACCCCTCTCAAAGGATAAAGTTTCTCCTGTCTCTATCATAGCCTTAGTCATCCACTCAATTTCATCCATATCCATTCCATGAAAGTAGTTGGATAATACAAAAGCTGATAGTTCTATCTCATTTAACGCATCATTTACAATATCATTTATTATTGAGTATATTTCTTCCTTTCTAAGTTTTTTACCATCCATCTTTTTTCTTATATACTCCACGCTTGGTGGCTTGGATACAGGATAGGCTTCTATTTCTCCTTCTTCTTCTATTCCCAACAAGTCTGCTACGTTTTTTGAAATTCCAATCTCTCCCTTCTCAATCATACCTATGGCAATCTGTACGTCAGCGACTAAGTTCTTTTTTCCAAAAATTAGTTTTATTCTATCTCCAACAAGTAATCCAAGTTCTTGTGCATCTTCTTGACTTAATATAGCTGATGCACGTTCCATTTTAACTGGTATAAGTTTAACTTTAAATTTCATGACAAAAACTAAATAAAAACATTTTAAAAAATTTGCCTACGCATCTGAATTAATTAAGAATTTTCCATCTTGTACCTCTTGGTGTATCTATAAGTTTGTATCCCTTTTCAGCTAAGTAATTTCTTATTTTATCAGCTTTTTCGAAATCTTTTTCTTTTCTGTAAAACTCTCTTTCCTTTATAAGTTCAATTAACTCTCTATTTAAAATAGGAACTCTTCTGTAATTTTCAAACAGCCCAAGAATACTGCATAATTTTTTCAGAACGTAAAAAGAGCTTTCAAGCTCACTTAAATTAAAGTTTTCACTTTTTATGATTTTATTTACGGAATTGGCAAATGTATGCAAAACAGATAGGGCAAGGGGTGTATTTAAATCATCATCCATTGCTTTTACAAAGTTTTGTTTTAGTTCGCTTGTAAGTTCAGACAAATTGCTTTTTTTGTTATTAGAATATAATCCACTTAGAATTGCTGCTATTTCCATATCTATAGTTTCTATCGTATTCCTCAAATATTCGTAGGCTCTCTTACATTTTTCCATAGCGTCTATGCTGTAGTCGAGTGGGGATCCATAGTGTGCAGATAAAAGAAAGTATCTCAAAATTTCTCCATCATATTTTTTCAAAACATCTCTTATTCTAACAATATTGCCCAGGCTTTTACTCATCTTTTCCCCATTAATCCTAACAAAATTGTTATGAATCCAGTACTTTACTGGCTCTATACCATAAAGTGCTAAGCTTTGGGCTCTCTCATTTTCATGATGTGGGAATATCAAATCTCTACCACCACCATGTATATCGAATGGAATTCCAAGATACTTTGAAGACATTACACTACACTCTATGTGCCAGCCCGGCCTACCTTTACCCCATGGGGAGTCAAAAACCGCTTTAGCTGAGTAATCCTCTTTCTTAGCAGATTTCCAAAGTGCAAAATCTTTTATATCTTTTTTTCTTGGATCAGGTTCAATTCTATGCCTATTTAGATCTTCAAGACTCATACCAGACAACTTTCCATAAGTTTTGAGAGACGGGACATGAAAATAAACATCACCATTAACACAGTAAGCGTATCCTTTATCTATTAAAATTGAAATAGCTTTTATGATTTCATCTATGTTATCTGACACTCTTGGATTTATACTTTCTTTTACATTTAACTTGCATATATCTTCTTTGTAGGCAGAAATAAAGTAATCTGATATTTCTTTGTAGGATTTACCTTCATTTACAGCTCTTTTTACAATTTTATCATCGACATCCGTAAAATTTTGAACATATCTGACATTATGTCCTTTATATTCTAAATAACGTCTGAGTGTATCAAAAATTACAGCACACCTTGCATGGCCGAGGTGTGAATAATCGTAAGCAGTAATCCCACACACATACATTCTAACAGTTTTATCAAGTATAATTTCTTCTTTTCTTTTAGTTAACGTGTTGTACAGTTTCATGTACACACAAACTAACGAAAGCATTATCTTATTTTCGCAAATAATTTAAAATTGAAGAGAGAGATTATATCGTGAATTTAAGATTGGCTTTGGTAGTATTGGTTATAGCAAGTATTACTTTTGGATGTGCTAAGGTAAATGTAACTACAAGTAAAGACGAAAAAGGATGGCACTGTAATTTTACTTCAGCTACTGCAATTAAAGAAACAGTTTATCCAATAAAAAAAGGAATGATTGTAAAAATGGTTGCAAAAATAGTTAAAGGAGAGATGACTGTCAACTTGATGATAAATGGTAAAAGTGTATTCTTAGAAAAAATCAATAAAACAAAAAACATAAATTACACTATTCCAAAAACAGGCATCTGTATTTTAAGATTGTACATTAAAAATGCTACTGGTAGTTTTGACTTCCTAATTTAAAGTGAGTTAAGAATTTTGCTCATTTCTTCAACGAGTTTTTTTACTTCATCGATATCTTTCTTCAAGTCTTCTATTTTTCCGTATGCTTCATCCTTTATAATTGCCCCATATTGCGTAGGTTCTATTATTCCTGATTGCTCAAGCACTCTGAGAGAGTACCTTATTTTATGTCTCGGCATATCCATCAGTTCTGCAAGCTTAAATATCCCTATTGGCTGGTTTTCCATAACAGTTTTTAGGACTTCAATATGCCTTAAAGCTATTTCAGCTTCTTGCTTAAGTTTTTTTATCACCATGCCACTTATTAACTCATTTAATATTAAAATGTTTTTGAGATTTTGCCAGTAATATTATTATAGTGGGAAAATCATTTCAAAGATATGTTCCCAACAAATCCTGCTCAGTTGAAGAAAATGATGAAACAAATGGGAATTGAAATCGAGGAGTTACCTGCAGTGGAAGTTATAATCAGAACTAAGAATGAAGAGTTAATTTTTAAAAATCCAAGCGTTACAAAGATGGTTGCGAGAGGTATTGAAACATTTCAGATAACTGGAAGTTACGAAGTTAAAGAATTTGTTGAGATAAATGAGGAAGACGTGGCTTTAATTGTAGAACAGACAGGAGTTAGTATGGAAGAAGCAAGAAAAGCTTTGGAAGAAGCGAAAGGTGATTTAGCTGAAGCAATAATGAGAATTCAAGATAAACATGAAAGTTGAATTACCTCTTATTTTAGTAAACGGTAAAGATAGTTTTCTTGTAAAAAATTTCGAAGGTATTTTACACACTCATAAAGGTATAATAAAATTAGAGGAATTAAAAGAAAAAAGCTATGGTGATGTTATAAAAACACACAAAGGTCATACATTCAAAATACTACCTTTCAAATCTTCAGATTTTTTCCGTCATTTTAAAAGATGTGCTACACCAATAATGCCAAAGGATATCGGAGTTATAATAACTATATGCGGTTTAAAGCCAGACTCACTAATACTCGATGCTGGTACAGGCAGTGGAATGATTGCAGCTTACTTAGCATACTTTAACAAGTATGGGGAAGTTATTACAGTGGAAAAGAGAAAAGAATTTGCTAAGTTAGCAAGAGAAAACTTCAAATTAGCAAAGTTAAAAAACATACATCAAATTGTGGGTGATGTAAACGATATAGCCGAAGGTTTTAAGAAAGAATTTGATTTAATAGTTCTAGATATGAAAGATGATTTTTTGTTTATACCTAAGGCAAAAAATCTGCTAAAAGTTGGATGCTACTTAGCTGTTTACAATCCTTACATAGAGCCATCAAAGAGAGTTTATGAAACAATGAAAAAAGAGGGTTTTTCCGAATTGGAGTGTTTCGAACTATTGAAGAACAACTACGAGTTTAAAAGGGTTGGGACTAGACCAATGACGAGGGTTTGGCATACTGGCTTTATTGTAATTGGTAGAAAAATTTATTAAATTTCAACTCCATAAACTTTTTCAATGTTGTATTTACATATTTTTAAAACAAAATCTTCATCAAAACCCATTTTTAGCAATTCTTTGACTTTTTTTGGAACTGTTTTTGGGCCCAACACAGCCCCAGGTCTGTTGGGATCATCTATGTAATCTGTTTCAATGGTAAATCTACTACTTATAGTTGCAGCTCTTAACACATTATTTCCCATTGCAATAACAGATGGAAAAATACCTATCTCTTCGAATTCATCAACTTTTGGTGGAGAAAAATGTTTAACAACTTTATATAACTTTAAACCTGCTTTTTTGGCTAATTTTGCTATTTCCTCAATTCCTTCTTTACTGTAGCTCTCAGTGTGTAGTTGAACAGCACAACCTACATCTTTTGCAACTTTAAAAGCATGAAACATAACTTCGTTACTTAACTTCCAAACTTCTTCACTAACTGAATAGTGAGGTCTGCCACTTTTTATTGCAACAGCCTTATTCTCTTCAACGTACTTTCCGGCAATATCAAGGGCATCAATCATAATTTCTGCAGCTTTTTTATAACCAATTTTTTCGCCAAGAATGGTTATTTCTGCTGGATGAACACCTAACACAGCATAAGCTTTAACGATTTCGTTTGCCTGCTTTACAATTTTTAAGTGTTTCTCATACATTTCTTTAAAATCCTCACCCTTTTTTGGAAATATATTATAATTTTTGGTAAGCAAATTTACTAAGAAAACGTGAGTACCTCCTGCTTTTTTGAATTCCTCTATAGCTTTAAGTTTAAGGTGCTTATAAATATGCATATGATCGTCAGTTATAATCATATTATCCCCTCATTCTGGTATATCCCAGAGTATCCAGAACTTTTACCGCTCAACCTAAAAAATACGAGTTGAACAATTCTAGCATTCTTTTTTAGCCAAATACCTCTATATACTGCAAGCCCTACTTCACTTCTACCTCTATACCCCGCATCCCATACGGCTGTTAAAACATTTACACCACACCTAATAAGAGAACTTCTTGGTCTTGCCAAAGCTGCTAAATCTTTTGGAAGGTTTACAATTTCATTAATTCTTGCTCTATAATATCCTTTATCAAGATATATCCAGTCATCTTCAAACTTAAGTTCTTTGACTTCCGGTAACTTTCTTTCTATGTTGTCAAAGTCAATTCTTCCTTCTCCTTCTAAGGAATAAATTGTCTTTAAAGTACAATCAAATCCATTCGGTTGTAGCTGTTTTTCGAGGTCAATATAGTTTTCTATTAAATTTTGTTCAATTATCAGCTTTCTTATCTCATCCTTACATAGCATGATATCTAAATTGTAAATTTCAATTTAAGTGTTGTGTGCAATAAAATCTGAATAAAAAATGTCATAGCTATCATATATTTTCATAATTCTCGCCAATTTAACTGCAATTATGTGTGCACAAGGTTTCTTAGCTTTTAGGTTGAATTGAAAGTCCATACAAGTACAAAAATTTCCGTCCACAATATACTCATAGTTACCTACAACAACAAAGAAATCCTTGTACTTTTTAATTCTTCTCTCTTTTAAGTAAAAGAAAGCTTTCTCCCCTCTCTTACCGTAAGTAAGCAAAAGAGCTTTGTACAGTTCGTATCCAAGACCTTTTTTTGCTGCATTTATTACTTCATCGCTAAGTGCAAAACTCATAATTCTTCGGAAGTGTCTATTTCAGTGAGAATTATAACTGTATTTATTGCATCTACTCCATCAAGCCAGTTAAGTATTTGGCTATTTTCTGGTATTTGCAAATCCTCTGGTAGTTTTTCACCTTTAAATACCTTAGCACCCATTCTAGCTATAATATCAAAAGCACCCTCTAAATCTCCTTTTTGCTCTTTTTTAAGTGCATCCTTTAAGAGATTCTGAAAACTCTTTTTGCTCGTTTTACCTTCAAGACAGTACTTAGCTGAATGAATTATCAGTTTGATACCTTCTCTAACAAAATCAAAGAATTCGTTTTTTATTGGATCATCAAAAGATACATCAGCTGTTAAAAGTTTTTTCATTTCTTCAAGCTCTTTAAAAGCATCCTTCTTATTTAATTCTCTTTCTTTTACAGCTCTAAGTATATTCAAACAAGCTACAACAAAATCATCGACCATTCTATCGAATACCGAAAGTGATTCTGCATTGTTAATGTCAATTTTCGTTTCTTTTATTCTTTCCAACCAATTGTTAAACCTTTCAGGAGTGTAGTAACTCATCAATCAGCATAAATTTTAATATAGAATATAATGTTTTTGCCGGTAATTGTCAGTTTGAAAACAACCTAACTATTATTCTAATTTTAACTTTTCCTAAAAATAATAAGGTATATATCCCGCAATAGCAAATTTAACTTGAGATGGTACTGGAGTGCGACATAAAGGTAGAGGACGATAAATTAGAATTGGCAGAAGAAATATTCAAAATTTTGACCTCAAAACATAGTGTTGAGGAGTTAATGAAATTAATCGAAGGATACAAAGACAAAAGGTTATTCGTAGTTGTACCAAGAGATAATCCAAATGCTGTAAACATTGTGGTGGATGGAAGTTATTCTTGTGGAAAGATACTTGCAATACCAATTCCAAAGAAGTTTGCTGTTCTTGAGCCTGATAAAAATTACTTTGAACAAACTCTGAAAGCAAACATATTGTTGGCTGTAATGGGTGCAGAAGAAAAAGAGTTACATAGATAGGGGTATATACTATAATTCATTTCGAAAAATATATTTCTACTATTGATCAATATAGTTTATGCTTTCATATTTGCTATTGCCAATAATAGCCTTTGCAGTATCATTTGTAACTTCGCAAGCCGGAATTTCAGGTGCTTTTTTACTATTACCGGTTCAAATTAGTTTTTTAAATATTGTATCCCCAGTAGCAAGCTCAACTAATTTATTGTACAATGTGATTTCAACACCAAGTGGTGTTTACGGGTATTGGCGCGAAAAGAGATTATGTCTTAAATTGGCAGCATCCATTCTTTCTGGGACAATACCCGGTATGTTAACTGGGGTTTACTTGAGAGTTAAATACTTGCCAAGTCCTGAAAAATTCAAAGTTTTTGCGGGTTTTGTCTTGTTGTATATGTCTTTTAGATTGTTGTATAAAACAGAAAGAAAGTCTAAGAAAGAAGTGAAATCAAATCTAAGTTTAAAGTTTAAGTTTGGGAAGGAATACTACTCAGTAGAAATTTATAAACTTGTACCTGTTGCCTATATCATAGGTGTTGTAGCTGGAGCCTACGGAGTTGGAGGAGGAGCTTTTCTTTCACCATTGTTGATCTCTATCTTTCAGTTTCCCGTTTACTATGTTTCTGGTGCTGTTTTACTTTCAACTTTCGTGACATCGATAATAAGTTGTTTTTATTACTCAAGTTTTGGATACTATCCAAACTTGATTGTTGGTTTAATGTTTGGCCTGGGAGGCATCTTAGGTATGTACACCGGTTCCAAATTACAGATTCGTTTTCCAGAAAAGTTTATAAGAACCTCTCTTGCATTGATAGTCTTGTTTATCGCAATTAAATACATACTATCTCCTTTCTTCCATCCATTTTCTTAACTTGCAGAATGCACACACTTCTGCAGTTGTTACTTCCCCACAGATAGTACAATGTTTAAACTCTAAGTTAGTTTTTCTGTTTAAATATTTAGGCAAATTGGCTACAAAATTTCTCTTGAACCCCGGTTTCTTTTTTTCAATATCATATATTATTTCTTTCCAATCATCTTTTGGTGCATAGGGACAATTGTCTTTTGTAAATGGTAATTCTTTACATAAGCAATATATTGCGTTCTCTCTTTCACTCATTAAATATAGGGGCTTCACTCTTGTAACTATCTTATCGAATCCCTCCATTCGCGGTAAAAATTTCGTACTCCATTCAAAATTTCCTGAAAGCCAGTTTTTAAAGAAGAAAACAATTATATCATCCAAGCAGTGGCCTGTTGCAACACAATCAAACCCATTTTCTCTTGCAAATTTATTCATTATGTATCTTTTTGCAGTACCACATACAGAACATTTCTTTTTTCCTGCTTTACTTAAATATATTCCATACTCAGAAAGATTAACAACATTTAATTTTACATTTAATTCGTTACACAGTTTTTTTACGTTCTTTAAAGAAACATCTGAATAATTTTCAATTTCTAAATTTATATAAAAAGCTTCTATTTCAATTTCTTTTGAAATAGTTGTTAACGCTGAAAGCATAGCAGCACTATCTTTTCCACCAGAAATGCAGACAAGAACTCTCTCTCCACTTTTGAAAACTTTATACTTTTTTACAGTTCTTTCCACCTGTTTTTCATAAAATTTAACAAAACACTCTTTACATAAACTTAGTTTGTATTGTCTCAATCTCTCTACTGCTTTTTTTCTGCATAAGCTACATTTCATATTTTCATCCCTTAAACTTATCAACTAATGCTAAATATTCTTTCAACATTCTTGGAAATTTTGAAGCTTCAACAAATCTCAAACCCATTCTTTCACTCCACTTTCTTATTCCAGCGTCACTGCTTACAACTCCAGCTTCAAGCTCTTTTGCCAATAGCAATACATCGAGATCAGGGGAGCTATCGAGTATTCCTTGTCTTAACGTAGTTTTATACTTATCCCTAAATTTACCAATTAAAGCACCAATTTCTTTTTCAATTGTTTCTTTTTTATTTTCGTTATTTCCAGCTACTATTGTTGATGTTATAGCAGAACTCTCCCAAATAAACTCTTCAGCAAGTTTTCTACCTCTATTTATTTTTTGTCTCATAGTTAATACATACTCGTAAAAAATCGCGGCTGGTATTTTTACTTCATATCTGTTGGGTGTTTTTTTTACTAACCAAGTATCAAGCTTAATAAAAATATCTTCTTTGCATTCGTGTCTTCTAAGGAAGCTTACAAGTTCACCATATACAGTGGGATAGGGTATATAACAACTAATATTAAACTTTAACCTAGCTACGGCTATTAGATCAAGTATTTCTTGAGCAGATTCACATATACTTCCGTATCCTTCCTTAATTCTCAAACCAGTATCAGTTATAGCTGTTGTGTCAAGCACAAATCTTTGCTTCATTAAACTGATTGAAGTGTTAGAGAGATATAGCAGTTTTGTTATTTTTCGTAATTATAGTTTATAATCTATTACTTATAGATTATTTGTTAAATTTGTTTACAAATTTCATCATGATGAGAGAAGTGAAGATAACTATGAGCTATTTAAATAGTAATACTTTCAACTGATTTGCAATCTAATGTGCATAAATTTCATCAAAATCGAATTAATTTTAATATTTTCGAAATTAAATTTTATAGAATGCTAAAAAAATAGAAAAGTTTATATGTTGTTTTAGTTGCCTACGTGTATGCCGGTTTCTATCACGTTTTTAAAAACGTGAAAGGTGGAGGTGATTGGATGGCTTGGTGGTTCTGGCCGTTGTTTATGTTTGTGTTTACACTGTTGATAGGCATAATATCTCCAGTATCTGGTGTTGGAGGTGGTGTACTCTTCGTACCTCTATCTACAATAATAACACCATTCAACATAGACTTCATAAGAGGAGCTGGATTAGTAATGGCTGTTACATCAGCTCTATCATCTGCACCATATCTAATAAGAAAAGGTCTTGCAAACATAAGGATATTCGCAATAGTTGCACCTGTGATGGTAATAACGTCTGTAGTTGGTGGTTGGATAGGTTTATGGGTTACAAATGCTTATCCGGATGGCAAATATGTAATAAAAGTCCTACTTGGTGCAATAATATTACTGGTGTTCTTTATAATGGTGTCTTCAAAGAGAATAGAATTTCCTGAAGTCAAAGAAGAAGATAGAGATTCTTTGTCTAAGAAACTGAATATATGGGGAGAGTACTACGAACCAGACCTTGATGCAATAATAGAATATACGACAAAGAATACTCCTGTAGCAATAGTAACTTTTGCAATCATAGGTTTTGTAGCGGGAATGTTTGGTCTTGGTGCTGGATGGGCTAACGTACCAGTTTTGAACATGCTAATGGGCGTTCCTATAAAAGTAGCTACCGCTACGAGCATGTTAATTATAACTGCAAACGCCCCTGCAATAGGCATTTACTTAACAAAAGGTGCAATCTTACCCTTTATAGTTGTGCCATCAATACTTGGAATAACTATTGGTGCTAGAATAGGTGCTAAGGTTGCAGAAATTATAAAACCAAAGTTCGTGAGATGGCTCGTTTTGGCAATACTATTCATAGCTGGTGTTTTGAATATAATTAAAGGCTTGCAGGGTATGCAAATTATACCACCTATACTTCCGGGGGTGTAGTTTATGGAAAAGAAAGGTCCGGAAAGAGAAATAAGAGTAGATGAGATGGGTCTTGCATTTGCTAAAATTATGACAATTTTTACTATAGTCGGTATAGTTCTAATGGTACTACCTGCAATAGCTTACTTCATGGGAATAAATCCATACGTACCTTTAACAGAGGCACACAAGTACTGGAGATTGAGTGCAAACGATTTCTGGCTCAACGTTACTGGTAGAAAAGTTACCGGCTATTCTTGGATTTTCGATCACTTAGACAAAACAGATTGCTTGAGTATGATTGGTGTGCTAATACTGATGATTACACCATTGCTTTCAATACTTGCAGGAGTTGTTAAAGCTGAAAATAGAACTTATAGAATACTGCTGTTAATAGCAGCGTTGGAATTTATAGCATCCATACTTGTTAAATCGCTCGTAGCAGTTACGAGCGGTGCTAAGAAAGTTGTAAAGAAATAATTTTTTACTACTATTTTTAATTATTTTAGTAAAAATATTTTATAACTTAGTTAATAAATTTTTAACTTCAATTTAAATGTGGTTTTTAGAGAAGTTTCTAAAAATTTAGAAAACTTTATATATGTTGCCGTTAATAACGGTATATACAACGGTATATAGTTAGGTGTAGATTACGGTGTAAAGAACAAAGGAGGTGTAGTTCTTGATTTGGTGGATGTGGGTATTGGCTTTGTTTTTTATGACACTTGGAATAGGGATAGTAGCACCAATAGCTGGAGTTGGAGGAGGCGTACTATTTACACCACTTACAATGGCCTTCTATCCATTTAGTACAGACTTCATAAGAGGAGCTGGATTAGTAATGGCTATGACTTCAGCTTTGTCTTCTGCTCCTCACTTCGCTAAAAAAGGTCTTGCAAATCTGAGAATTCTTGCGCCAGTTGTAGTAGTATCTATAATTTTCTCCATACTGGGAGGTATTATAGGTCTCTGGGTTACAAATGCATTTCCGCAAGGCAAAAGCTACATAAAAATAGGTTTGGGATTGATACTGTTCGTCGTATTCCTTGTATATCTATTCTCAAAAAGAGTAGAGTTCCCTGAAATAAGACACATTGATCCGATTTCCGAGAAACTTGACATACACGGTATGTGGTATGAACCGAGCTTAGGTAAGGTCGTAGAATACAAAACAACAAATTTACTCTACGCTTTACCTGCATTTGCCGGTGTAGGGTTTATTGCAGGAATGTTTGGTCTTGGTGCTGGATGGGCTAACGTACCAGTTTTGAACCTTGTAATGGGTGCACCACTTAAAGTAGCAACTTCTACGAGCATGATGATAATTACGATAAACGATGCTGCGGCTTGCTGGGTTTACATGGCAAGGGGAGCTATGCTTGCCATGATAATTGTGCCATCGGTACTTGGAATAACTATTGGTGCTAGAATTGGAGCTAGAATTGCAGTAAAATCAAGACCAAAGTCCATAAAATACCTTGTTATGGCAATAATGCTCTTTGCAGCAGTAATGGATATATGGAAGGGTCTGCACGGTCTTGGTTTGGCTCCCCCAATTTAAAGGAGGTGTTAAAAATGGCAGTTGTTGTTGAAAAAGAAAAAGAAGCTGTCGGTACCGAACTAAAAGAGGTACTTGTAGAACCGATGAACTACATATTTGGCAGAATAATGGAAATATTAACAATAATCGGGCTTATCGCAATGTTTGTACCGGGAATAATCTACATAATAACTGGTAAGGGTTACCTAAGCAGAGATGTTGTAGTTAAATATTGGGATTTGAAAGCAAGTGCATTTTGGGAAAAAGTTATGGGAGTTAAAGTCTTTGGTTACAGCTGGTTCCTAAACCATCTCAGCGCTACTGATTGTCTTAGTATAATTGGAGTTTGCATATTGGCAATAACTCCACTGATTAGCTTGTTTGGAGCAGAAATAAAGGCGGATAAAAAGTACAAAATACTGATTGGTATCTTAATATTAGAATTTCTATTTGCAATATTCAGACCTATACTTATGGGCCATTGATGCCTAGATTTAATTTATATTTTAAATTTTTAAAAAATAAAAATTCGAAATAAAATAAATTTCGCTCTAAGGGGGGATTTGCTATGCAAACACGTGTTGAGGGGGTAAAAGTATCTTGGAATAGAGGATATTTAAATTTTTCCGAGGAAGTAGAGGGGGAAGTTGGAATATACTACGCTGGAAAGAGGTTGAGAGATTATACAATGATAAGAAAACATCCAATGTTGGCCCTTTATACAATTTACGTAGGAGATCAAGCAAGATACCTCAATTACTTTAAGAGTGAGGGAAAATTTAAGGGTTCATCCATAGAGCTATCGCCTTTGTATGGGGGATACATGCTTGATGAGAGTGAGGAGGGCATAGTATTCTTTAGATGTGTAAAGATAGGAGATTCATTTGTAGTACCTATAACAAACTTGCAACTACTTGTTGAAGCGGAAAATGATGGATGTTCATCGGTAAACTATGGTGAAGAAGTATCGGTTTCAGGAGAATATACAGTAAAAGTAAGAAGATGTATATTGGATGCTGGAGTAGATGTAACTGAGGAAATTGGTAAAAATGATGTGGAATGGAAACCAGTTATAGCCGAAAAAGGACTTATAAGTTTTAAGAAAGACGTTGTAGGAATTCCAGAGGAGATAAAGAGATGTACGATAAAGAGAGGGAAAATAAGGATTTTATCAGATGCAACTTTTGCCTTAAGTGAAACGTACTTGATATTAAAGAGGGGGTTCAGAACTAAATATAAAATTAAATTGAATATATTTCCAAAAATAAAAAATAGAATAGAAGCAAAAAGTATTGTAAATTAATTTTTTATTTATTAAATTTTTTATTTTTTTATTCTAATGATGCAATGAGGTGAAATCAAAATGAAAGAACATGAGGAGGGTGACGAAATGGAAGAATTATATTTATCTGAAGAGGAAGTTAGAAGAAAGATTATAGATATTTTAAAATCTGCGGAAGGTCCTCTCGCAACATCAGAAATAGCAAAAATAATTGGGATGAATAGAAGAGTTACATTAAGAGCTTTGCAAAAACTTGCAATAGAGGGAAAAATTAAGGGTAGGAGAGCAAAAGTTGCGAGAGGTTTGTGGCTTTGGTGGATTGAAAAAAAATGTTAGAATTACTTATAAAATCTAAAAGGTACAGGTGTGAAACAGCTGATAGCTATGATAAATGCTAAAATTCCAAGAAAGTATCTTTTTTTATCTATTTTCGTTTCATCATCTGTGGGCGGTGGATGTGGTACGAAAGAAACTAACAATACTATAAAAGACCAAATTATCCATATTTCACCTGCTTTATAGTAAACGTCTGCATAGTACCCTATTGCAAGAATTAAAAAAGGCATTAGTCTTGAAACTTTATCACTAAATTTTCCAATCATTGCTCTGAGAACGTGACCCCCATCGAGCTGACCGGCTGGTATCATGTTAAGGAATGTTACGAACATACCTACCCATCCAGCAAAAGCTACTGGACTTATAGTATTGCCATTAAAATGAGCAAGTATCTCTACAGCTCTAAATAGAGGAGGTATTCCTATTTCAATACCATAACTACTTTTGATAGTATGATAATTCATTTTTAAACCTATATAGCTAATTAGTACTGAAGCAATTATTCCAATCATTGGTCCAGAAACACCTATGTCGAATAGAGCTTTTCTGTTTGGGCAGTTGCTTTTTTGTTTTATGACTGCTCCAAAAGTACCTAAGATTGTTGGGGCAGGTATAAAATAGGGTAAACTTGTTTTTACACCCCACTTCTTAGCAACGAAGTAGTGACCCATTTCATGACTGCCAAGAACGAATAAAATTGCCAATGAAAAAGTTACACCACCTAACAATCTTTGGTTTGGGGGATAGAAGCTCATACCTACGTATGTTGTAGAAATAAAAGTTAAAATTAACAAAACTATATTCAGAAGTTTTCCGTTCTTTTCTGGTTTTTTTGGGGATATCTCTACGTAAGTTTCTCCAAACTCTTCCTTAAGAGAAATATCCCAATTATCGTATTTGAAAATTAGATCGTCTATTATTTTGTAATCGGGATTTAAAATATAGACTCTAACACTGTCTCCGACTACATCAATTTGGTAAACTTTAAATTTGCTATTTATATATTCTATTAAGTTTTTTACATCTTCGCTTAAATTATATTCATTTATCCCGCTCATACTATCTCTTCAAGTTTAATATAACGTGTTCTCCAAGCTTTTTAATTGTAGCTTTATAAATACCCGGTTTGATGTCGAATAGGTCTGGGTTAGGTGAATCAAACAGTGGAATGTTAGATATTACAGCTCCAGTTGCAATTATACTTTCAGTTTTTTTGTTTATTAAAGCAATGGGTGCTAAATTCTTTTTTGCCAACTGTAACATTATGTAAGTGCCAACAGTTGAACCTCTCCCAAATGGAAAAGCAAATATTCTACCAGATATTTTTTCTCCTTTTATATCACTATCTTCAGCTACAACAAATCCATTAGTGTCTACATCTCCTAAGAAAGAAATTGGTTTTTTTGATAAAATCAATTCTCCTTCTATTATATCACCTTCCCAGTAAAGTTCTCTTAATTCAAATTTCAATTAAATCACCTAATTAAGTAAATTTTAATTTTGTCATATTAATACCATCGTAAATAGCAACTATTCCCGGCATCGGATTTAAATTCATCTTTTTCTGAAATTCCGTTTGAGATTGCCACGTACTAGAGTTAACAACGAAAACACCCCTATAGACTGTAGCTCCAAAAGTGTGTACATGCCCAGAATGCAGTACATCTGGTATCTCTTCAATCACTAAATAATCTTCTTTTTCTGGAGCAATAGGGCACCTCTTTCCATATTGAGGAGCAAGATGTCTTCTTTTTAGTAGTTCTACCATAGCTTCTTCAGGTTTATCGTAACTAAGTCTCGGTATTTCAGACATTAAATCATCTATGCTTCTTCCATGGTATATCTGGACTTTAACTCCATCAAGCATTACTAAAGCTGGATTACCTACGTGAATAACATTCTTTGGGAAAAGGGATGAAAACTCATTTGGTAACTTTGGTTGTGGCTCTGCTTGTCTAACTGCGTCGTGGTTCCCCGGTGCTAATATTACTTTTACGTGTGGTGGCAACTTTTCTATTTGTTCAGCGGCAAATTCGTACTGCTCGTATATATCTGTTATAGATAATTCATTTTCCTGTCCGGGATATATGCCTACTCCATCAACTACATCACCTGCCAAAATTATGTACTTTATGCTATTAGCAAGCTCTACGAGTCTTTCATTCTTAGTTTCGCAATTCATAAAACTAACAAACTTCTGCCAAACATCTTCCATAAATGTATTACTACCAAAGTGAGTATCTGAGATAAATGCAATACTAAATCCCCAATTTACTCTATTCCCGTTTATTGGTACTTCTGGAAAAGTAATTCTATCAGCTATAATATATCTACCGTTCCAAAAACCACTAACAGATATGACTTCATCACCAAGCAGTTCCATTGCACAGTCTTTCAACTTATCCCCAGCTATAGCACAAACAAGTCCAGTTTTATCTTCTAACTCTATAATAACATTACCATTATTTGTTTCTCTAACATCGTTTACCATTCCAATAACATCGACTTTCTGTGATTTTATTTTCCTTAAAGCGGATATGGGGGTTGGATTTATCCTTCTTTTCAGAATATATGCTAACTTTTCATAACGAGAATTAAAGTAAGCTACAAAATCTTCTACTTTACCTTGACAGCAGGATTTACCACTGATGTCTTTTATTAATTGTATCCCATCTTTCTTATTTCCAACCTTTAACTTTGGTTTGTTCATATTTTTATTTTCTTTCTCAGATTTTTTTTGTATTGAATTTAGCACTTTCTTAACGTCATTTACTGTAATTATAAATGAGCTTGAGCAGGTTTTACAAATACTGTTTATAATTGAATCTAACTCACTTGGTTTAACTGTTTTAAGTAATTCTACTGCAGATGGATGAACATTGAAACCTTCGAGGGCAAATTTTTTTATGATTAACTTACTGTTATCGACATCTTTAATTACCATACACTATTCCCCCCTTTATGGATCAAGTTCCCGGAATTGTCAAAGATGTTATTTCGGCACTAATTATAGTTGCGGTCATACTTGGAGTAGGATATATGTTAACAGGAGTTTGGCCGTTTATGGTGGCTGTAGAATCAGGAAGCATGGTTCCGCATTTAAACATAGGAGATGTAGTAATACTTGTTAGCACGGCAAAAAAACATCCTGTAACTTGGGTTGAAGGAAAAAATATAGACTACAAATCTTTTGGAGATTATGGAGATGTCATAGTTTACTATCCTAACGGTAATAGAGGCAGAACCCCTATAATACATAGGATTATAACATGGGTTAATAAAGGTCAGCCAATAGTTGGAATAAATAGGAGTAGTGGAAAATTGGAAGAATTGAGATACTATCATGGCATGTTAATTCTAACTAATAAGTCGATAGGCAAAGTTATAGTGGCTAGTAGCTCTGGATATATAACGCAAGGAGATCACAATCCAATACCTGATGAGCCAGAGTTAACAAAACCCGTAAAACCAAGTTGGATTCTTGGAGTAGCCGTTTACAAAATACCCTACGTGGGATACTTGAGACTAATTCTTCAAAAGTTGATCTAAATGATGTTCGATTCCAGCAAGAAAAATTTAAATTAACTCTGAGAATTGAAATCATCAATGAAGAGTAAAGTTGAAAAATACTGGCATTTAGTATTTATAGCAGTAGCATTCATTGTTAGCATATATCTTAGAGTTTTAAGACCGTGGAAGTCCGTTTTTAGATGGACAACACTTCTCGGTGGTAATGACCCATGGTATTACTACAGATTAATAATCAACTGCATACACAACTTTCCACATAGGTTGTGGTTTGATGCTTTTACTTACTATCCCTATGGCACTTATGTTCATTTCGGACCGTTTTTAGTTTACACGAGTGCTATAGCCTCTATCATTGCAGGAGCACATACACCAGACCAAGTGAGATCAGTTATAGCTTTTATACCCACAATTGGTGGGACTTTATTAGCTGTACCAGCATACATCTTAGCTAAGGAAGTTTTTGACAAAAAAACAGGAGCAATAGCAGCATTTCTTATAGTAATTATTCCCGGACAATTATTAGCAAGGAGCATACTCGGTTTCAACGATCACCATGTTTGGGAAACGTTTTGGATGACTTTCTCCTTAGCATTGTATGCGTATTCAATTAACCTGTGGAAAGGAAAAACAGCTATTGAAAACATAAAAAGTAAAAAAATTTTAGCACCAATATTTGCGGGAATAGCTTTTGGTAGTTATTTAGATACTTGGGCTCCCGGATTTATACTTGCTCCAATGATTACGCTCTACGTATTTATACTTTACTTGGGAGGAAAACTGTTTAAAGAGAAAGATAATTCAGCAATAATTGGTGCTTTAATGTTCATTACTGCTGCTTTTATGTACTTACCTTTTGCCTTCGAATATCCGGGATTCAGTACTGTGTACTACTCACCTTTCCAGCTAATAGTAGTACTTGGATTTGCAGTTATGTTAATTCTTTTCTACACAATAGATAAAGTGATCCAAACTAAAAACTTACCTGAGTATTTAACTCCAGTGGCAATAATTTCTCTGTTTTTATTGATTACAGGAATTGCTTTTGTTTTCAATCCACACTTTATGCATGATTTACTTAGTGTAGTAGGTGTCATTCATCCAAGAGGTGGAGCTCTGACAATAGCTGAAGTTCAACCGTTCTTTACAATGTACGGCGAATTTAGCTTAATTCCAGCATGGTTAAACTTTGGAATGACGTTTTTCTTTTCAATACCAGCATACATCTGTCTAATATATTGGATATACAAGGAAAGAAAAAATACTCAGCTTTTAATGCTTGTATGGTCAACTATAATGTTTATAGCACTTTGTGGTCAAAATAGATTTGCATACTACTTTGGTAGTGTAACTGCAATACTCTCAGCTTCGTTCTTAATTTTCCTGCTAAAAACATACGTAAACTACTATAAAGAAGGAAAAACGACAAGATTGTATTTTGTTACTGCTTTATGGGTTTTAGCTTTAGTAATATTAAGACTAAATGTAAATTACTTCCCATACTCTCTTGCAATAGCCTTTCCAGCAGCTATAGATGCCATGTTAAATGTAAATAGAGAAGCGAATTTACAGTTATCTGAAGTTATTTCCGGTGTTAACTCTAAGAAACAGACGTTTGCTTTAATTACCATAGTGGCATTAATAGCTTCTTCACTCTTTCTAATAGCACCAACTTTTGGAGAATCTTACGTACAAAGCCAATATGCTGGAGGTATAAATTATCAGTGGTATCACGCTTTAACTTGGATGAGAAACAATACACCGTACAAGGCATTTTATGACAAGTTTTTCTATGAAATATATAAACCAGATTACGTAAAACATCCTAAGCCATATCCATATCCCCATCCAACGTATGGTATAATGAGCTGGTGGGATTATGGACATTGGATAACTGCGATAGCTCATAGAATGCCGATAGCAAATCCATTTCAGCAGGGTATAGGTAACAAGTACAATAATCAGCCGGGAGCGGCTCCATTCTTTACTGCATTTAATGAGAGTTATGCAGACTCAATTGCTAAGAAACTGAATGTTAAGTATGTGATAAGCGATGTAGAGATGGCTACAGGAAAATTCTATGCTATGGCTGTTTGGGCTGAGGGTAGCCTTGCAAAAGCTAGTATGACATACTATTCGGGAGTGGGTTATCTCTACCAATATAATGGCAGAGTTGGGTTGGCTTTGAGTCCCGATCAGGTACCTTCTGGAGCAAGAGTGTTTTCTACACTTCAATTGCCCGGAGAGAACTACTTTAGAACTATGGAAGCTAAATTCCACATACTGGATGGTTGTGGATTAAAACACTACAGAATGATATACGAAAGCAAGCCAGTTAGTAGTAATTCAATGATGGGTCTTGAAGAACTAATATATAGAAGTTTATTTGATAAACTATATGCTTCAAAACTTGGATTGCCAAAAGTAAACATAACAACTACCGGCTTTGTTAAGATTTTTGAGTTTGTAAAGGGGGCTAAGATAGAAGGAAATGTTACTGGAGTTAAGTACGTAACATTAGAATGTAAAGTTAAAACAAACCAAGGAAGGACTTTCATCTACGAACAAAAGTGCAAGGTAAAGAATGGGCATTACATGTTCATAGTTCCTTACGCTCAGAAAACTAAATGGCCAGTAAAACCATCACCTTATATAATTAAAGCAGGAAACAAGGAAGAAAGCATAAGTATAAGTGATAAAGATGTAGAGCAAGGAAATACTATAATTTTAAATCTAACTTAAATTTTACTTAGTAGCTCATCACAAACTTTTACTATTTTTTCATTTGCCCTTTTGATTGCTTCAATTGGGTCTGTTCCATCCGTTTTTACGTATAGTTCTGGCTCTCCAACGAGAGGATGAGGTATGTTGTACTTTGCAATAATTACTCCTTCCTCCTCCAGTAGATAGTGTTGGAGCAAGTTTAGAAAAGTGTGGTCCTCACCTTTAACTATGAGTTTTACGTAATCATTACCAATTTCAACTACTTTTACGTCCATATCTCAATCGTAGTTTTAAAGATTAAAAAACTTACCACTTACCAGTACCATAGTCCTTAGAAATTTTTCTTGTTTCTACATTTCCACAATTTGGACATTTTAGCAAATCACCTTCTCTAATCATTGGACTTTTACAAACACTGCATATTGATTTTAAAACACCCATATCAGCTTCTTTTGTCGAGAGTGTTAGTTTGTTTTCATCTATAACTCTTGCTTTTATTATATCCATATATCTGACAGCAGTACTTAGATCTTTAATATAATCATTTTGAACGTTTGAAATATGTAATGCAGCTAATCCGGTATGTGCCAAATCTCTGTCAAAACCTTTCTTTCTAACTATTTCTACAAGAGCTATTGAATTTCTAACATCCACAATTTTGCCAAGAACAACATCTCCTTTTGAAATTTTGGGGATCTCTTTTACTGGAACTATCTTAATTATTTTCTCCTCTATAACCACTTTCCCAGCAACAGCAGCAAAAAGCACTCCATTCTCTTCATAAACACCTTCTCCAGTTATATACTCCTCAGCATAACTTAGTTTATCTCCCGGCATTACAAATTTGTTCATTCCTATCTCCTCTCCATCCTATACACTTCTACAGCTATACGTTTAAATTCTTTTTCGTGAAACTTGTAAGTTCTTTTGAGTGGTATCAAATATTTCCACAAGTGTGTAATTTTGAAGTCTTTTTTTTCACATAGTTTTTCTATAAATTCTTCACTACCTGCAGAGTGTATTGAGTAAATAACATTTCCAACCTCAAATGCTTTATTTAAGAATATTCGATCAGCATGTCTTCTCTGAATACCAAAAGGAGGATTCATAACAACCATACATTTTCTTTTAACGTTAAGCATTTTTACATCACACAAAACGAAATTTGGATTTACACCAACTCTTTTGGCGTTTAATCTTGCTATACTTATTGCATTTGGATCGATTTCAACGCCAATACATCTAAATCCAACCAACTCAAAAGCTATAGATAACATACCAGTGCCACTACCAAGGTCAATTACATTGCATTTATTATCTATTAGAGATGCATTAATTGCCAATTCAGCTGCTAAGGACGGGGGTGTCATGTATTGTTCTAACCATAATTTGGGATTTCTAAATCCTTCCAATTTTTCTAACTCAATTTCAAGACTTCTTTTGACACTCACGATTTAAACAATCAACACTAATTTATATAAGTTTGAGTTATTACAGTGTAATGTCCGTAGGAATTGATGTAGGAGGAACTAACACAGATATAGCAATAATTGAAGATAATGGCATTCAAATTTTTAAATTTCCAAATGAATTGAGTATTGATAGTATTCTTAGTAAATTAACTTCTAAGATTGATTTTAAAAGAGAAAAAGTAATTGTTAGCACGTCCCTTCCTTTAAACGAAGTAATAAGTAAGTTTCACGAAATATCCACATTAGTTCTGCTTATTCCTGGGCCGGGGATGGCGTATAATGAAGGAGTATGCCTTAAAGGATATGTAAACCATAGAGGAGACTTAGTAGAGGATATAGATGAAAGTGAGCTAAAAAAAATTCAATTTTCAAAATACCAAAATGTGGCTATCGCCGGTAAGTTTTCAGTTAGAAATTCAATCTTAGAGGAAAAAGTAAAAGAAATTATTAAAAATAAATTGGATGAAAGTAAAATCAGCCTCAGCTATCATTGTTTGTATCTAAATTATCCTTTAAGAATAAACACAACAATACTAAATGCAAAAATAAAAAATAGTGTTGTAAATCTTAAAGAAATACTGAAAAACTATGTAGAGAATTTCTTCTTTTATAAAGGTGATGGCGGTGTTATTCCTATAGATTTTGCAATTCAAAACCCTTCTTTACTTTATAATTCAAGTCCAGCAGCTGTTGCAATGGGAGCCATATATCTAACAAACGTTAAAAATGGGGTAGTAATTGATATAGGAGGGACAACAACTGACTTTGTGCTAATAGAGGATGGAAAACCAGCACTTGTAGAGAACATGATAATTGCAGGAAAGAAAACCTTAGTAAAATGTGTTGATTCATTTTCTATCCCATTTGGAGGGGATTCAATAGTTGATAACTTTATAAAACCTAAAAGAGCTGATGTCCCAATTGCGTTTGGTGGTAAATTTTTTACACTCACTGACTCTCTTAATTGTTTTGGTTGTGAGATAGGAGATTATAATAAATCAAAAATAGCGTGTAAATCAAAAGAAATTGCTAAAAAAGCTATAGAAGATTATGCTTCAGTAGTTGCGGAGGCTTTAAACCACTATGAGAGGCATGTAGAAAATATAGTGGTAACAGGCTATCTTGCTAAGTACTTAGCACCCTATCTTGAGGAGGCAATAGGTAAAAAGTGTATAATTCCAGAGTACTGTGAGGCTGTTAATGCAATAGGAGTTGCTGTATCAAAAATGAGTTTATCTTTATATGCCAGATTTGATACAGCAAAGAATAGAGTTGTGTTTAATGGAATAGTAGAAGAGTACGATGGCAGAGACGATGATGAGGAATTGCTTAATATAGCAGTAAACAAGGTAAGGGAGTTAGCTTTAAAAAATGGAGCTTCTGAAGATGAAGTTAAAGATGTAAATGTTGTTTACTATAATTCTTACAATGTTGTTAGAGGTGGAGTAATAAAGGGAAAGATAGCAGACATTATAGTTCAAATTGAACCGGGGATTAGACCTAAGTTTATCCGAGAAATCTCCTAAATCTTGCACTTTCCAGTATTTTTTCAGAAAGTATGTTTAATCTATTTTTTCTAAAAGCATCGTAGATTTCCTCAGCCAATTTAAAGTTACTTACTTCGAAGCCATACTGTTCTAATTTTAGCGGGTATATTTTTTCAAAACCCAATTTTTTGCATACATTTTTATTAAAAAATTTAAGTGCAAATTCTATTTCATCTTTATACAAGTTTACAATTTCACACAAAACTTTGTCTTCGAGCAATCCAAGACCTGCTAATTCTGGAGGTATTCCAAGAGAATATAATGCACAACAAAATGGTATTGCTCTGGGTAAGTAAACCCCATTTACTTCTCTTGAATATCCGAACAAACCAATATGTAGTTTTCTTTCTCTTCTCCTTGGAACATAAACTGATAAAGCGTTTACTATTTTAGAAAGCATTACAACACTTTTTCTATATGCTTGAGATGCTAACTCTGCGAGACTCTTGTTGTCTTCTTCATCTATTATTTTATTTATAGATGGTTTTACATATTTAATTTTTTTAATTGCTTTCATAACATTTTTCTCAGGATTGTCATACTTAAAGGCAGATTGTATTGTAAAAGTAAAAACACTTCTCCATTTTTTTGCAATGAGTTCAGCATTTTCAGGTCTTAAATTTCCCCTAAATGGGGGTGAACCAAAACCTACTATAGGGTATATTTTAATTCCTGTTTCTTCCTCCATACATCTTAGATTGTAGAGAGCAATTCTAAGATAAACATCAGATGAGAATCCTCCATAGTTCATGGATAAATCAGATTTTGCAAGAAAGACTCTTAGATATTCAAAATCCTTGTTTTCAACAAACTCTTTTAAAATTTTATCGCAGTTAATTAAGTACTTTTTATCCTCGAAAAGAGGTATAACATTTATTTTTTCAGGTTTAAACTCACCAACCCAATTCTCAATTATGGTATCTCCTACTTTTTTCTTGGATTTACCAACCACAAATTCTGAGTAGTATTGATGTAACATCTCAAGCTCCTGTGAATTTGAAACCATGGGCAAGATAACTTCAAATACTGATGAAGGATCACTTGAGTAAAAGAATTTAATGTAATCATAGTTCCTAGGAATACTTTCAAGAACTTCAAGTGTAATTTTTGCTTCATTTTTTTCTATGGATGGATTTGGAACCCTAAAAGTGAGGAAAACATCTTTTCCAAGAATATTGTCTCTAAAAAATTGTGGATACCTATATAATAGCTTTCTTACAACGTATGCATCGGCATCCTTGCCTTCGTAATCCCACATCTGTTCATCGCAGCCGAGATGAGAAAAAACATAGTATGCTTCTTTTACTTCGTCATCACCTCTTAAGATTGGTGATTCAGAGAAGAACGGTATGGTTACATTATCTGGATGTTGAGTACTCATAATTCTCGGCACCTTTCTGTTAACCATACTAAAATTTGGTTAACATTAAGTTTATAAAGTTATTTAAAGTTATTTAAAAGCAGTTGGCTGAACGATGATGTTATATATAGTTAGTGCATTCGCATTAGAGAGGGATAACAATGAATGGTGCAAGGAAGTTCGAAAAAATCAGAGATGCAGGAAAGATTCATAAAAAAGTTGAAAAAAAACTTGAGGATTATGCATACGTTTTAGATTTCCTACCTTACGGACATCCAGAAGACAAAAGACCCATACACAAAAGAGAACCACTAGCCCAAGTGGTGGGTGAAAACAATTTTACCCTTCTTGAAGTAAGCATAAAAAAAGGAGAATCTCCCCTTATAATGGATAGATTGTATATTGGTAAGGGTGAGAGAGATATCGTAAATAAAATAAAAAGAAGGCTTACATACGATGATCTAACTCCTGCAGCTAAATCTGAGTTGCCGTATGTACTGGAGCATATAGTAAAGCAGAATGAAAGTAGATTTGTAGAATTTTTTAATAAAGCAGACTCAATTACAACAAGGTTGCATCAACTTGAACTTTTGCCGGGCATAGGTAAGAAAACAATGTGGGCAATAATTGAGGAAAGAAGAAAAGAACCTTTTAAGAGTTTTGAAGATATATCCAATAGAGTTAGGATAGCTCATCCTGAAAAATTGATAGTAAATAGAATAATTTATGAGTTAAAAACACCAAGAGTAAAATACAGATTATTCACATGAGATTATATAAATCAAGAGATCAGTATATTTTAAAGAATAAAAAAATTGCTGAAAAAATGGTTGAATATGCTGAGATTAGTGATTCAGATTGTATTTTGGAGGTAGGGTGTGGGACTGGGGTCCTTACTGAATACTTAATTAGAAAAGCTAAAAAAGTAATTGGTATTGAAATCGATAAGAGGTTTGTAGAATATTTAAGCAAAAAGTTTGGAGAAAAATTGGAAATAATACATGGAGATGCCTTAAAAGTTGAATTTCCTTTTTTTGATAAGTTCGTTTCAAATATACCCTACTCTATTTCTACGCCGATTACTTTTAAAGTACTGCAGTATAGAAAAAAAGCAGTAATTATGTACCAAAAAGAGTTTGCAGAAAGAATTGTGGCTACCAAAGGTAAAAAATACGGTAAGTTGAGTGTAATGGTTAGGGCTTATGCAACACCAAAAATTGTGCAGATTGTAAGTAGAAAAAATTTCTCCCCTCAACCAGATGTAGATTCAGCAATAGTTGTTTTTGATTCGGAACCAGAAATTTGTGTAAAAGATTTAAATTTATTTAGAAATTTTATTACTAAATGTTTTAGCATGAGGAGGAAAAAATTGGCTAAAATACTAAAATTGATGAATGTACCAGAAAATATTTTGAAGAAGTATGGTGATAAAAGAGCTGAAGAAATAACTCCAGAGGAATATGCAAAAATATTCAACGTTCTGTATGGGCAATAATAACCAAATTTTTATATTTTGATAAAAGATATTTAGTTATGGGATATATGGGATATGTTTTAGATGTAAATTTAAGTGAGGGTAGTATAAAAGTAGAAAAAACTGATATGAATATAGCTGAAAAATACATTGGTGGAAAAGGTTACGCTACTGCAGTGTTGTATAACATCATAAAAGAATACATGAAAGAAGGAATTTCTCCCAAAGATATAAATGCTTTAGGAGAAGAAAACGTTCTTATATTTGCAACTGGTCCTGCAACTGGAATTCCAAGATTTCCCTCTGCAGGCAGATACCATGTTATGGCATTGAAATCTCCACTAACTGGATCGATTGCCAGTGCAAATTCGGGAGGTAAGTGGGGACCATACTTAAAGTTTGCAGGTTTTGACGCTATAATAATAAGAGGAGTCTCTCCAGAACCAGTTTATTTAGAAATTATAGATGGTGGTGCTGAAATAAAGTCTGCATCAAACTTATGGGGTAGAACAACTTTTGACACAACAAAAATACTGTCCGAAAAATATGGAAAGTGTAGTATTGCATGCATAGGGCCTGCTGGCGAAAACGGAGTCCTCTTTTCAGCTATAATGAATGACAACCATAGAGCTGCTGGCAGAACTGGTGTTGGGGCTATAATGGGTAGTAAAGGTCTTAAGGCAATAGTAGTGGGTGGTAATGAAAGACCAGAACCTGCAGATCCGGAAAAATATAAAGAAGTATCTAAAAAAGCAATAGAAAAAATAAAAAATCACCCCGTTACCAGTGAAGGGCTACCAAAGTATGGAACTGCAGTTTTAGTTAATATAATTAATAATGCAGGAATATTTCCAACAAGAAACTGGCAAACTGGTGTAAATCCGGATGCTGATAAAATAAGTGGAGAAACTTTGGCAGAAAAATATTTGATTAGGAATGGAGCTTGTTGGGGTTGCCAAATCGGTTGTGCAAGAGTAACAAAAGTAGAAGTTGGACCTTACCAGATAAAATATTCTGAGGGGCCAGAATATGAGTCAATTTGGTCTCTTGGCAGTTCAACGGGAATAAAAGAGCTTGACGCAATAATAAAAGCAAATCACCTATGTGATGAACTTGGCTTGGATACAATATCAATGGGTTCAACTATAGCATGTGCAATGGAACTATTTGAAAGAGGTTGTATTCCTGAAGATCTGTTGGAGGGAATAGACCTTAGATTTGGTAACGCTTCTGCAGTTGTTGAAATGGTATGGAGAACAGCATATAAAAGCGGTTTTGGAAAGTACTTAGCTCTTGGTAGTAAAAGACTTTCCGAGATGTTTGGTTGCCCAGAGTTATCGATGAGTGTTAAAGGATTGGAGCTACCAGCTTACGATCCAAGAGGTGCCAAAGGTATAGGTTTGAATTATGCAACAGCAAACAGAGGTGGTTGTCACGTTACTGGCTATACGATTTCACCAGAAATACTTGGTTGCCCTGAAAAAATAGATCCTCTAAGTTACGAAGGAAAGGCTATGTGGGTAAAGGCATTCCAAGATTTGACTTGCGTTGTTAACTCAACTGTAAACTGTTTATTTACAACTTTCGCTCTTGGAGCAGAGGATTACGCAGTTTTACTTTCAGCAGTAATTGGAAGAGAACTAAATAGCGAAGAAATAATGAAGATCGGTGAAAGAATATACAACTTAGAGAGATTAATTATGAACATGTATGGGTTTGATGGAAAAGATGACGTGCTACCAAAAAGATTGTTAAGTGAACCTATGCCCGAGGGTCCAGCCAAGGGAGAAGTTGTTGACCTAAACAGATTAAAAGAAGAATACTACAAACTTAGAGGTTGGGAAAACGGAGTACCAACCAAAGAAAAACTTAAAGAACTTGAGATAATTTAATTTTCATATTTTTCTTTTATTAAACTAACTAAATCTTTTGGGGATGAAATACACAAAAGTTCATCTTTCATTAAGAAAACAACAGAGTTTACATCTTTTTTAACCTTTTTTTCTACGATGTATGTTGCTTTAGCTGATATAACCTCAGAAACTTTTCCAATCATTGCCGCTCTTTTTTCAATTTCTCTAACTTGTTTTATACCTGTTAAAATTGGATCTTTATCAACTTCTGAAACTATATCAAAAGGTGCATGTTTTACTGTATGTACGTTCAATCCTATTTCTCTTAACTGTTCAACTATTTCTGCTTCTCCTTTTTCCAAATTTTCAATACTCTTTTTCTCTTTTACCTCATCAAATTCAACAAAGTTTAGAAGGTCTATTTCCTTTACAACATACTCTCCAAGCACTTCTTCAAGTTTTACTGCATTTTCTAAGGAAGTATCTCCCCCTTCCTCGTACTTTTTAATTATTCTTCTCGAAACACCTAACATTCTGGCTAAGGTCCCTATGGTTAACCCTCTCTTTTCTCTTGCCTCTTTAACTTTTTTTCTATCGAGTTTGACATAATAACCGCCGGGTGCGGAGTAAACCATAGGTAATATACCTTCTACTACAAAATCATAGAATGTTGCGGTATTTATCACTGGTAAACCATACCTATTGTAAACAACACCTCTTTCCAAGTAATCTGTTTTGAATTTTTCTCCTACGACGATGGGTGAAGCATTAAGTATTTTTGCGACTAACTTCATATCTGATGCCATTTCTTGCTTAAGAGAATCGACATTGTAGAGTACTTTAATAAGCAGGACTATATCATCTTTCCTCGCTATAATATCAAAACATCTTGGTTTTGTTTCAACTAAATCTGTAACTTTAAATCCAGCCTTGCTAAGTATTTTTAAAGCTGATTCGACGATAGCTGTAAACATCATATTAAAATTTGTATTATTTAAATATAAGATTTGCTGATTGATTTGCTTGTTAATTAGTAGCTTAGAATTTAATAACTTAGTGCAACTTCAAATATTTCTTTAGCAGCATTTTCATCTATTTCAGGCCTCATTGAAATCAACCTATCAATACCCATAGATATCCTAACTAACTCAGGTATATCATCGTAACCTATACCCAATTCAGAGAGAGAAGGCAATCCTACTTTCTTTCTTATTTCATCGATGTTCATAATTTTATCTACTATAGAAATCTTGTCTTTTACGCTATCTAATTTTCTTAACCAATCCATTAGTGCTTGCCCTATAGAAGAAACGCAAACACCGTGAGGAGCGTCGCATAAACTTGCTATAGCGTATGCTGCAGCATGTCCAAAGTGTACTCCAGCATTACCAAAAGCCATTCCGGCGATATTACTGCCTACAGCGATTTTTCTTGCAAACTCACCGGAATTGACGTATTCTGGTAAATTTTTTAGTAAATCTAAAGCTCTTAATGAAAGTGAATCAGTAATTTCATTTGAGCCAGAATAAAAGTTTGATTGAACGCAATCTGATTCAATGCATGTGTAAGCTTCAAAAGCATGCATTATTGCATCCATTCCCGCAGAAGCTGAAACATTCTTTGGTGCTTTTATCCCCCAATCTACTATTGCGAAATCAGGTAAAAGAGATTCGTGCAGTATTCCTTTTTTTATTCCACCAACTTTAACTACAGCTGCACAAGTTGTTTCACTTCCCGTACCAAACGTTGTTGGAATAGCTATAAGTGGTTTTAATTTTTTAGGTATTTTTAACTCACTAAATTTTTTACCCTCACATATATTTAAAATCTTAGCGGTATCTATAACACTTCCTCCTCCAAAGGCAACAATTGCATCCTTAGAAACTGTAAATTCTACACCTGAGTTTATAGTTTCTTCATCGGGTTCGGTTTGAACTTCATTCCATACAGTTACATCTATATTCTCTTCTTCAATACTCCTTAAAACATCCAAAAAATAGTTAGTTTTTCCAGTTTTTTTACCGGTAACAACTAAAACTTTTTTCGCATTAATTTCTTTAAGTATCTTTCCACAGATTTTCCTTTCCCCTTTCCCCAATACAATCTTGGATGCTCTAAATTTGAACATAAGCTATTCCTCCACTATAGCAACAACATCCCCCTGATTAACTTTTTCACCCTCTTTAACGTATATTTTAGCTATTTTTCCATCAATAGGTGAAACTACTTCATTTTCCATTTTCATAGCTTCTAAAATTAATATTGGTTGACCAGCTTTTACTTCTTCTCCTTCTTTTTTTAATATTTTCGTTACTATGCCTGATATTGAGATTTTCACTTCAACACCTTTGTAGCCAAACTCAACCAGCGGATCCCCCTGATTAACTTTTTCACCCTCTTTAACGTATATTTTAGCTATTTTTCCATCAATAGGTGAAACTACTTCATTTTCCATTTTCATAGCTTCTAAAATTAATATTGGTTGACCAGCTTTTACTTCTTCTCCTTCCTCCACCATTATTTTTACAACAGTTCCTAACATTTCAGCTGCAAGAATATTTTTGGATGATATTTCTTCTTTTTTTTCCAAAAGATTTATTATTGTCTTTTTCCCATTAACTGAAACTTCAAATAGTGGTGGATTTGCATCTATTATCTCAACGTCATAGTATCTATTGTTTACCTTTATTTTGAATTTCATAACTTCACCTCTTGCTTACAAAACTTTCACAAAAAATAAGTTTAACGATTAACGTTCTGAAAATTATGTTAAAATGTTCAAATCTCTCAGCAGGTTACAAAAATGTTATAATCAAAAATGTAAGCTTACATGTTAAATCAGGTGAAATAACTGCAATTCTCGGACCAAATGGAAGTGGTAAAACTACACTACTTAAAACAATAGCGACAATAATCAAGCCAATAGATGGAATTGTTTACATAGATGGAAAAGATGTAACAAAGCTATCTCAAAAAGAGCTGGCAAAAAAGCTGTCAATTACTACAACTGAAAAAATAGATGCTGGTTTTATGACTGGATTTGAGGTGGTTGCTCTTGGTAGATACCCATATACTGATGTTATGGGTAAATTAAACGAAAAAGATAAAAAAATAGTTGAAGATTGCTTAAATCTCGTAAATGCGTCGTATTTAGCTAATAAAACTTTTTCAGAAATGAGTGATGGTGAAAAACAAAAAATTATGATAGCGAGGGCATTAGCTCAGGAACCAAAGTTACTTTTATTAGATGAACCCACAAGCTATCTTGATGTTAAACACAGAGTAGAGATAATGTTACTACTTAGAAAAATTGCTAAAAAAGGAGTGGCGATATTTTTCACAACTCACGATGTTGAATTAGCTTTAAGAATTTGTGATAAAGTAATTTTGATTTTAAATGGTAGAATTTTAAATTATGGTATACCGGAAGAAGTTTTAAATGATACAACCGTAAAAAAAGTTTACAACATAAAAAATTCAAAGTTTGATTGTAGAACTGGAACTTTTGAATTTACATCTTGTAAAAACAACGAAACTAAGTTAAACGTTCATGTTGTATGTGGCGGTGGGAGTGGTGCAAAAGTAATGAGGTTCCTTGTAAAAAAAGAAATTCCATTCACAGCAGGAGTACTTCATTCTGGAGACATTGATTGCTGTATTGCTGAAACATCTGCAGAGATTTGTATAAAAGAGAGAGCTTTTGAGGAAATAAATGATAAAAATCTCCAAAAAACAGTAGAGCTGGCTAAGGATGTTGTTATAGATACTGGATTTCCAATTGGCACTATAAATAAAAAAAACACAATTCTTTTTGATATATCAAGATATTTAATAACTTTTAGAGAAAAAGAAGAATTCAAGAAAATATCAGATAGAAGAGAAAATGTATTCTTTGTTAAAAACATAAAAGAACTTAATTATGTACTTCAATCTCTCTTATAGCTGATATAGCTGATTCTCTAACAACCTTTGCTTTATGTTTTGTTAGTTTTTTTAGAACACTATAAGCACTTTCAAAGTTAAAAGATAACTTCCTTAGAGATTCTATTACCTCCAATAAGATTGGAACGCTACTTTCTATATCAATTAATTTTTCGAAAGCTGATATAGCTTTCTCTCCTCCAATATTTCCAAGAATTCTAATTGCATTTATTTTAAATTCATCTATGGGATGGTTTAAAGAATGAATTAGTTTGTCTTCGTAACTTAAGAGCCCATACTTACTAATTTCATAACCACAATGTGGACAAGTTTTGCATTCTTCTTCAATTTCTTTCCAGCACTTAGGACAAAAAAATTTCATAACATTCTGAGCATCGAAGAAACTGCATAATACGAAAATTCCAAACTGGACGTTCCAAGATAAATGCTCCTTCGAAATCCACCATCAGCATTTTGAAGTTTTGCTATGTATTTTAACGTTTTAATATTGTTGTAATTGTAACCTACACAGTGTAAAATTTCTATTGCATAGTATGTATCTTCTATATAAGGGGGATAACTATTGGGTACTTTACAAAAGCCACCATCTTTCCATTCTCTCTTCATTACAAAGTGTACTATATTTTTATCACCGCCTTTTACATAAACACAGTAAAAACTATCTTCTAAGTTGGGTAATTTTACACCGTAACCTCCATCTTTGCGAAACATCTCTACAAATTTTTTTGCTTGCTCAATTTCTTCGCATTCAACTTTTAGCAGTCTTAAAACAGATGTTAAAAGATAGACTTCTCTAAGCACGTTTGGCATATCAAAGGAATAAGTAGCAGTTATACCGGATTCAGTTTTGTGAATAGCATCTACATTTATAACTCTCGTCATAGCTTTCCTCAGCCTGTTTATAGCAAATTCGCTTACATCAGGTAGTTTTTCATTCAGTAAGTTCAATGTGTTTAGAACAAAGTAAACTGAATGAGGATTATACCTTAGAGATGAATGAAGGTAGCTTACAAGTTTTTCTTTATTATCTATGTATTCGTTTAAAATCTTTAAAATAAATACTGCATAGTAAGTTTCAGGTAAAGAAGATGGGAGCGGTTTACAAAAGCTAAAACCACCATCGTTTGCTCTCTTAGATAGTACGTATGATTTAAGAGCATCTACATCTATAAAACTATCCAACTTCACATATTTCACCTATTAAGACCAACTAATTTTTCGAGTTCATCTAAATCTTTGGATATCTTTTCGATTTCTCTACGTTTTTTATCTATGAGCTCGGAAACTATTTCTTTTAAATCAAGAGTTAGCTTGTAACTTTTCATAGGCCTACCTTTACCTTTTCTTCTCAACTCTTTCTCTTTAATCCAACCCCACTCCTTTAAATCTTTCATTGCTAAGCTAACTTCAGGTTGTCTTAGGTTTGCAGCTCTTTCAATATCTCTTGAAACGGCTTCACCGGCCCTTGATAAAAACACAATTATCTTTGCTATACTTCTACTTAATCCTGTCTCAGTTAAAAGCAACGCTATACGCTCTTCTTTTTCAGATAATTCATCCAACATTGTAATCCCCTCTAAATATTTACAATTATTTATTCTAATTACATTTATATTGATAAACATATAAATTTTTTGATTCAATTATTTGTGGAAATCTAAATAGTTTAAATGTTATCTTGTTTTACAAGGGAAAATAACTTGTAAATCGTTCCATAATATTCTATTAGTTTTTCAATTTTTGTTTTAAGAGTTTTCCACGCATAATCATCAACTTCAAACTCAACATTGCTATATTTTACATCCTTTAAAATCAAGCCATAGGGTGGTGCTGGTTCCAATCTTTCTTTATACTTTTCAGGATTGAGCATTTTTTCGAACCATTCTAAATCTCTATGCTTACTGCCAACAGCCATTAATGCGGAAACTATACATCTAATCATGTTCCAAGTAAATGCGTTTCCTTCAATTTCAAAAATTAGAAAGTTTCCATCTATTCTCAATTCTATGTTGTATACAGTTCTAACACAGTTTTGTCCTTCTCCAAATTTTTTAGTAAAATTTGAAAAATCATGAGTTCCAAGTAAAAGCTTTGCGGCCTTTCTCATAACAGATACTTCGTAATTTTCTGAAAGATACATAACGTACAAGTATTTTCTACATGATGCATATCTTGGATTGAAATTCTCATCAACTTTTGCCCATGCCCAGACTATTATGTCGTCAGGTAAATAAGAGTTAATAATTCTTGGTAGAACTCTCTTTGGATTTTCCACATTAATCGCAATTACCTGCCCTAAGGCATGAACTCCCGCATCTGTTCTACCAGCACACTTATAGCCAGATTTTTTCGGATTTATTCCAAGTTTCTCAAAAGCTTTAAACAATTCACCTTCTACAGTTCTCTGATCAGGTTGATACTGAAATCCCGCAAAATTTACACCGAAATAAGCAAGTTTTAAAGCTATTCTCATCTCCAGTTTCGTTCTCGAAAATAGTATTAATCTTTTTTGGTACTTTTTTTCTTATCTCTTAATTTTTTATCTCTTTTTCCTATCTTCCCAATTAAGGAAGGTAAATGTATAGCATATCTTCCTTCCTCTTGAATAGCTATAACAATTTCATCTCTCGAAAAAATTTTCTCTAAGTTTATTTCATACATACCTGGACTTATTATTTTGACGGTTTCCACTCCACTAAACTCTTCTTTTTTCGTTTCTCTCTTTTTCTTAGGAACATATACAAATCTAGTATTACCACACTCACAACCTTTAAGGATTTTTGGATCTCCGTCCGGATATATTTTCCCACACTTTGTACATTTGTGGGGCATAAAATAACACCCTACTTTTCGAGGCTTACAAGAGCCTCTATAAATTCATCACTTTTCTGTATAGTTTTAAGTCTATTTGCAGGACCGATTACAGTTAATCTTCCACCACTTCCACCAAATATTTTGCTGAAAAAACCTTTCGTTTTCTGGGGATACGATTCTACTTCAATTCCAACGAATTTTTCATGGTCTATTTCGAGCATTGTAAGTTCTATTAACTTAGCCTCCTCCTCAGGCGTCAAACCAGATTCTAAAACTATTATTTTTCCTCTCTTTACTTCATCAAGAATCATTCTTATTTTTTCCATAGATCCCATCTTATCTAACCTATCTTTTGATATAAGGTTGAGTTGCACTCCTTCCACAATTACACCCCCATTAGCCAAACCTTTCAGCAATTTCTCTATAAAGTGTGTCTATATTCAATCCTTTTAAAGCAGAAATTGGTACTACAGGATGCTGGGGAAAAGCTGCTTTTATTCTTGCTGGAGAGGCGTTAGGTAGATCTATTTTGTTTGCTACTATTAAGAGTGGTAAGCCTCTTGCCTCAATGTTTCCTACAATTGTAACATTGACTTGAGTATATGGATCTTCAGTAGCATCAAGTACCATTAAAACACCATCAAGATCATCCAACCATTTAATTGCTTCTATTACACCTTCTGTAGCCTCTTTTGCTCTTCTTTTTGCTTCTTCTTCACTTAATCCAAATTTTAGGAACTCATGAAAGTCTATCTTTGTTGCTAAACCGGGAGTATCTACAATATCTATTGTAACTGACTTTCCATCAACTTCTATTTTTACTCCTTCTCTCAATCTGGCTCTTCTCGTTTCATGAGGAACATCACTAACAGAACCCATAACATCCCCCGTCCAATCTCTCAGTATTCTATTTGCCAAGGTAGTTTTTCCAGCGTTAGGTGGGCCGTAGATACCAATTTTCATTCTGTCTTTTCTGGAAAATAATTTAAATAAAAATTTGAATTTCTTTTTTATTTTTACAATTATCCCCATACTAATCCCTCACTACTCTAAAATTATTGCTTGATTTGGACAAACATCTACGCAACTACCACATTCAGTGCATAAGTCTGCATCTACATGGGCTTTATCATTCAATTCTATAGCTCCAACTGGACATTCATCAACGCAAGTTCCACATCCATCACACTTTTCGGTGTCAATGATTGCTGGCATGTTTGAGAGTGTATTTTCACAAATATAACAGTTATCATAAAAATCCAAACACTTTAGCAATTGAATTTTTTAGCAAACTTACTATTTTCACCCCTGTAATCTTATATATGTACCATATTCCAATAAAAGTCCCAATCATGCTCCCTACGTTAGTTAGAGAGGCTACCAAAAGTACTCTAAAAACTTTATTTTTCAACAAATCTCTTACAGTTTTGACCTTAACGAGTTCCATTAGATCTTTTGAAGTTGGTTTTCTTACCCATGCCTCAACTACTCCTGAAAACCACCCGGCAGCAATAGTTGGATTGATAGATGTTAACCAAGCTACAAAAAATGCCGTTAAAATGGATGGTATGCTTGCTCCAGCAATTGCTGCACCTAAGGCAGATAGAATGCCGTTGATTAAAAACCAGTAAATAAAAGCTTTTAACAAAATTTCTGTGTTAAATGTTAATAGTATAAAAGCAAATAAGAATAAAATTACGAAAAAGATAGAGTACCCCAAGATTTTTCCATAGTTTCTACCTGATTTTACTTCTAATAGTGAATCAATTGAAGGTAATTTATATGGATTTTTTAAGTAGAATTCTATTCCTTTTTTATGACCTGCTCCAACTACAGCTACTATTTTATCGTATTTTTTAGATGCTTCAACTAAGTTTGCGGCCATATATGCATCTCTTTCGTCTATTAGAGTTTTAGCTGCTGAGGGTGCTATACTCCTAAATTCCTTAACAAGAGCATCCAAAACATCTTCTTTGAGCATCTCATTAACATCAACTTCCTCATCACCAAAAAGACTTTTAATTAAGCTATAAAATATTTTGAGTTTTTCTTTTATAGAGAGATTGCTCCAAAATCTCTTAAATGTTATAGAAACGTCTCTATCAATAAGTAGTACGTCAGCACCTATTTCTTTTGCTTTTTCTATCGCAGCCAACATTTCGTCACCCGGCTTAACACCGTACTCTTCTCCAATTTTTCTTTGAAAGTAGCTGAGTAAAATTTGGAATAGAAGTAAATGAGCTTCGCCCTTCTTGATTACATCAACTATGGGTATGTCAGGTATTTCACCTTGCAATGCTCTTAGTCTCTTGTAGTCCAATTCTACAGCTACAGCATCAGGTTTTATTTCTTCAATTGTCTTTGTAACTTCTTCTATACTCTTAGGAGAGACATGTGCTGTGCCAATTACCAATACTTCAGACATCCTTAATAATACAAACCTCACGAGTCAAAAACTTTGGGAAAATGTTAAAAATATTCTAAGGGAAAAACATTTAGGTGGTACGATGATAAGTGAAATCTCATCTATAATTGGCCTTAGAGTTTACACAGATGAAGGTAGGTACGTGGGTAAGGTGGAAGATCTTGTTATTGATATGGAAAAAAAGATAATAACTGGGATAGCGATGATAGAGTACAATAGAACGTTAATAGATAAAAAATCTGGAGTAATTATCCCATATAGATTAGTAAAATCCGTTGGAGATATTGTTATAGTTAAAGACGTATTCAAGAAAAAGAAGGAAAAGGAAGAAGAAAAAAGAGCTAAAATTAGTTTTTGACTACACATATATCCGGCAGTTCTCTGTATTTGCCATTGTAGTCTAAGCCATATCCTACTACGAAGTAGTCTGGTATCTCAAATCCTACGTAATCTGGTTTGATATCTACAATTCTTCTCGAAGGTTTATCCAATAAAGCACACACCTTAACACTTTTTGCACCTTTATTTTTTACTCTATTTAATAGGTAGTTCATAGTTATACCAGTATCAACTATATCTTCAACTATAACTACGTTCTTTCCTTTAACACACTCGGGTACATCTAATAGAACTTCTACACAACCTGTTGTGTTAGTCCCGCAATAGCTCTTAACTCTTATAAATTCCACCTCCACAGGCACTTTCATTTCTCTAACTAAGTCAGCCATGAAAATAAATGCTCCATTGAGTATTCCAATCATTAGTGGATCCTCGTTTTCGAAATCTTTGCTAATTTCTTCAGCAAGCTCTTTTACTCTCTTAGCTATTTTTTCTCTATCTATAAGAACTTCAAGCCTCAAGTTCTCAATCTCCATAAATTCACCGCCCACGTTGTTCAATCAATCCACAAATCAATGAGACTCATTTTTTCTACATCGACGAGACCGTAATCGGTTATTCTAATTTTGGGAATTACAGGCAAGGTAAAAAAGCTAATTTTTATAAAAGGATATTCCTCCTGTACACCCATCTTTTTCAAAAGCTTATTCATCGATTCAATTCTCTTAACAACTTCTTCAAAACTTAAGTTGGACATTAGACCAGCTATAGGTAATGGAAGCGTTCTTAACTCACCTTCAAAAGATACAGCTAAACCTCCCCCCATCTCTTTGACTGCGTTTATCGCTCTTATCATATCCCTATCATCAATGCCGACACAAATACAATTATGTGAGTCGTGGGAAACACTACTTGCCATCGCACCTCCATTCATTTTAAATTCTACAAAAGCTTTACCTATGAACTTACCAGCACCATGCCTATCAATTACAATTACTTTTGAAACCCCAAGTTCTGTGTCTGGATATGCAAAATTGTCTTTAATTATAGGTTCAAATTCCCCCTTCTCTGTCAGAATCTGGTCTTTTACGGGTTTAATCAATCTGCAAACTTTACCTTCCGCTTTTATTTTTAGATCTTCAACATTAATTTCAGTCATTTTGAAACTCTTTTCAACTATCCTATGCATTTTACTTACTTTTGGAAAATCGCAGTGATATTTTCCATCCCATACAAGATTGCCATCCTTAAAAACCATTTCCACTTTAAAACTTTCAAAACTATCAACTATAACTAAGTCTGCCTTGTAACCCGGAGCTATAGCACCACAGTTGAGAGAATAATGCAGAGCGGGGTTAATTGTAACCATTCTAACTGCATCTTCAGCTTTTATACCATAATTTATAGCTCTTCTCAACCTTTCATCCATGTGACCATGAAGTAAATCATCAGGCAGTAAATCATCACTCACAATCATCAAATTAGATACCGTATAAGGCGTAACAACCTTTGCTAAATCTTTTAAGTTCTTTGCAACACTACCCTCTCTAAGCATTATTTTCATACCTTTTCTGAGTTTATCCATGACTTCATCTATCCTCGTACTTTCATGATCTGATGATATTCCAGCAACAATATATGCATTCAAAATATTTCCCAAGATTCCGGGACAGTGACCATCAATAATTTTGTTTTTTTCTTTTGCAAGATTAATTTTCGATAAAATAGACATATCACCCTCTATAACGCCGAAGTAGTTCATGACTTCTGCAAGACCTACTATTCTCTCATATCCAAGTATTTCTTTTATATCTCCACTCTCAAGTCTAAACGCAAAAGTTTCCAACCCCTCTATTGCAGGAACGCAAGAAGGGGCTGTAAAGTAAAAATCGACAGGTAGGTTTTTTGTGGAATCTATCATAAACTTTACACCGTACTTACCGCAAACGTTAGCTATCTCATGTGGATCTGATATGACTGCAGTTGTTCCATGTTTTAAAATGGCCTTAGCGAATTCCGCGGGATGGAGTAAGGTGCTTTCTATGTGTACATGTGCATCTATAAACCCCGGAAGAATTATCTCTGCTTCATAAACTTCTGGAGCTGAGTATTCTCCAATACCAGCTATGTATCCAGAGCAAATTGCTACGTCCGCTTCAAAACATTCTCCAGTAAAAACTGAAAAAACTTCACCTGTAATTACAAGATCTGGTTCCACTCTTCCGGCTGCAACATCAACAAGTTTTTTAGTTACTTCAATTGTCATAACTCTATAATTAAACATAGATAAATACAAAATATTTTCGATTATTTACCTTGAAAGTAACACTACTCTACTTATTTTTGATTCATCTTCTATTCTGTATTCAGTTAATTTTTCAATTTCTTCTACAAATTTTTTGACTTCCTCGTGTTCGGGCATTGCAGTCCTTTCCAATCTTAAACGGGAATAGCCAAGATGCATGTACGCTTTAACTTCTATGAAGTCAGGAGTAGCTCTATCTATTAATTCTACAAAGTTTCCTGGTATAAAGTTTAGCCCTTTTATTAAAGTTATTCTTAAAACAGTTCTACAATCTTTGTTTGACATGATTTTAAGAGATTTAAGTATTTCACTCCAGAAATTTTTCTTAGGTCTATTTATAATTAGATGACTCTCTTCACTGTAAGCCGTTAAACTTATGTAAAGTTGATAAGGCTCTATTTTTTCCACCATTTCAGGATTAGTACCATTGGTTACAACGAAAGTAGTCATTTTTTTGGAATTGTAGATATCTACTAATTCATCCAAGTATGGATAAAGTGTTGGCTCCCCTATTAAACTTATAGCAACTTGATTAGGGTTTTTTGCTTCTTCAAGCTTTTTTGTATTTACATCACTTAACCCACCAAATCCGCTTAAAAGCACTTTTTGAGCTTTTATACTTTCTTCTGCAATAAATTCTGCACTATTCCATCCACTAATTTCTGGTAATAAGCTTAGAGGTCTCCAGCAGTATATACAGTTCTGATTACATATTAATGCGGGAGTCATTTGAAGACAGCGATGAGATTTAATTCCATAAAACTTCTGTTTGTAGCACACTCCCCTGTCTCTGAGTGATTTTTTTAGCCACAAACACAGTTTTACAGCGGAATGATTTCCAACTATTCTATAACCTTTAAGGTCACTAAGTAATTTTTTATTTATTTTTTTTACCATAATCATTACTTTGTTTAATGTGTATTTAGAATTTTATCCTACGAAGTATTAGCTCATAAGCACAAAGCTTTTTAATCCAATATTTTGAGAAATGTTAGAGTTGCCACGGTAGCTCAGCTGGTGGAGCGCGTGCTTGGTAAGCACGAGGTCCCGGGTTCAAATCCCGGCCGTGGCTCTTCTATTATTTATTCCGTAAATCACTTCCGATCTTTTTACTTTGCACAATCCGTTTAACTACTCTGCTTAGATTACTGGTTTTGTTTTGGTACACTATAGCGGATATTTTTCATATATTATATAAAATTATTGTATTAATATTGTATTATTTATTTTTAGATTCTTATAAAATATAAAGTATATTTTAATGAATATCCAATCTTACTAAAATTCTTGTTTTTTGCAATTATACTGTTTTTATGCTGATATATACCTAAATTAAATTCTGCAATTTGTCATTCTAACTTCATTCATTTTCTGATATAAAAAAGTTTATTTATGATCATGTGTAGCAATTATCAATAAAGATTTAACGGGGGTTAATATGGGTTTTAGAATAAAGACACTCACACCTTTATGGACTAGAGGTATTAACAGAGAATGCACGAAGTTAAGGGAAACTTCGATTTTAGGTTCTTTGAGATGGTGGTTTGAAGCTATTGTGAGAGGATTTGGGGGATATGCTTGTGATTCTGTTGGAGAGGTTGTAGAGAAATGTAAATTTGACGTAGACAAATACAAAAAAGGCAAGAGACCTGAAGAACTTATTTGTCCTGTTTGTTATGTTTTTGGAACTACAGGGTGGAGTAGAAGGTTTAGGTTTGAAGTTGATAAAAATTCATATCAAAGTGTAACTTTAAGTCTAGCAATTGACGGTTTAGGATGTAACCATTCTCCACTTCCTAAGAACGTCAGATGGTGGTTAGATCAAACATTAGGGGGACTTAGCCCAGTAGTAATTAAAGAGAAAACAAATGGAGGGATATTACTGAATGTAACTACAAGTGATTCCATTATTGTGGATATACTCTACCTAACCCTCAAAACGATTCAGGAGTTTGGTGCATTGGGATCACATAACAGCTATGGATTTGGTGTTGTAAAGGTTTTAGAACCATCCAATGTTAATATTGACAAAGCTTTAGTTTTTATTGAACAATACTGTGAAGAGTGGAGGTGCGATGAAGAAACAAGATCAAAACTTTCAAAAATGCCGAATTTAAAACATGTGTTCAAAATTGATTTTAGACTGCTTGACGATGACGAATTGCATAATAAAAACATCGGTTTCGTTTTGAAATATGCGTTGCGAAATAAGTTTAAAAATGAATATGACAAAGGCTTTGCAGAGCAATTATTTGGCTCAAAAAAAGATAGGCCTAATAAATTCAGTGGAAAGGTATTTGTTAGTAATTGCTGGGAGGAGGGAGGAGAGTTCTTTTTTAGAGTGTATGGAATGCTGCCCCCTTCAATTTTAGGCTCCAGAAAAAGAGAAGATATCGTAGATACAATAGAAGAAGGCATTAAAGAGTGTTTAGATGCTGATGTGGTATCAAGAACTCTTCTTAATTTTGAGGAAGACGAATACTTGGATATAAACCTGTTCAAAAAGTTGGTGATGAAAAATGAGTAGGTACGATTTTTACGCTGAGCTTAGTAAGCAAATAAAAGAAATAGCGAGTTTAGTTGAAGATAGATGGAATGAAATCTGGGACAACAGAAAGATAAAATTAAAAAGAAAACAATCAGAATTTAAGAGAACATTCGATGAAGAGATTCTCCCACATATACTGAAAACACATAAATTAATTAACTTGGATGAAGATAAGCAAATTACATATTATCAGATTTTCGTAATATCAAAAATATTAGATTGTAATATCGCAAACCTGTCTGATTTTGCTAAAACTTTGATGAGAGAAGCGGGTGGGAAGGGTTACTACCCTATAATACCCGAAAATTTAGCAAAAGAGATATATTTAGATTTGTTTTTACAGCAAAACAACAAAATAAATCTCAATGCAGATTTAAGTGATTTTGGTATCTCAGAGGACATACTAAAACTATTCAAAATCACAAAAGAATTCGACAATCCAGAAAATTTGCCACAATATTCAACCTACCTTCAAATCAAATTCACTCTCAAAAAACCCTACCTGAGCAAGGATGACGATGAATTCTATATCATAGACAATCCGATCGTAAAAGACAAGGTCTTCAAACTTCCAATGGTTAAATCTACAACATGGAAAGGAGCTCTAAGATTTGCAGCGATAAAGGTTTTTGAAGATTGGATTTACGAAAAACTAACCGAATCAAAACTCGATAAGGAGACAGTGTTCAAGAAAAGAGCAAGAATTGTAATATTGTTTGGAAATGAAAAAGATTCCCAGGAAGAGTATTTGGGGAAGCTATGTTTATTGGCGATAGAAGGAAAACTTCCAACAGGAAACGAGTTGAAAAAGAAAATTGATGATGTCAACAAAGAATTCGAGAAGTGGCTTGTGAAGAACGAGATAATTTCAAAAGAAATTCCTTCAAGGTCTGGAAGGTTGTTCTTCTATCCGACTTTCTTTGACACAATTTCACTCGACGTTATTACTCCCTTAAGCAGGGAGACAAAAACTCCAGTAAGAGGACCAATCTACTTTGAGATTGTTCCTGAAAATACAGAAGGAATTTTCAGATTGTCATACTATCCGTTCGACTTGATTGCAAGAGGAGAGTTTGGAAAAGTCAAAAATGAACTTAAAGATGATATGGAGTTCTTGGCGAAAGCTATACGAAAGATGTTGTGTGATATAGGCTTTTCCGCAAAGAAAACGAGCGGTTTCGGTGTGGCTGAAATTGTCGATGTAAATGTAGTGTGTGGCGCTAAACTTAAAGACTACGAATATAATATAAAAAGTTTTTTTAACAAACTATTTAGGAGAGGATGGCGATGACTACTGACAAATTAGAAATTTTAAGAAAACATAGAGATGCGATATTATTGGCAGAGATCGGGGCATTGATTCATGATTTGGGGAAGTTGAGTGAGGAGTTTGTAAGATCAAAATGTATTGAAGAATCAGATAAAAAGTGGATTCACCATACCGCAATTATTGAACTCGATGTGCATAGAGGAGTTAAATACTCAAATGATGTTAAAAAGATACTCAAAAATGTTAAGATAAATTTAGATAAAAATAATTCTATTAACCTATACGATTTTATTTTAGGTCATCACCCTAAGAATTGGGGTAGAAAAGAAAAATGGGATAAGCCAGAAAGCTTTGAATTCGAATATCCTCCCTACAATGAAGACCCGATTCCATTGAAATTCATCATAGCCTCAGATACTTTTGATAGTGAAGAAG
>JALSLC010000019.1 GCA_026988525.1 Archaeoglobaceae archaeon | reverse complement strand
CTTGAAGAAAGAAGGGTGGTTAGGTTGTTGGGTATAACTGTGCTTAAGCTCTGATATATATTTATATTTAGAAAAACTGCTAAAAAATAATATATAAGACAATTAATACTAATTCTTTAAAGCAATATTAATAAACTCTTCAACACTTAGTCCAGCCTGTTTCAGTATAATTTTTAAAGTTCCTTTTTTAAGGCTGGATGTAAGGGAACTGTAACTTTAATTGTGCCTTTTTCGGTTTTCTTCTCCAATCTTACGTGACTTCCCTTCTGTCTGACGACTCTAAAGCCGACTTTGTGCAAAGCTTTAATAACATTTTCCCCAGATACTACCGGAAGCCTCATAACAACATCAGTATAAAAGAGGATTGAAAGTTCAGAGGATTATCTCGATAATCTCCGCATTCTTCCCTTTAATTTCCGCTTCGATCTCCGCATCATCGATATCAAGATAAATCTCTATCGCTTCCTTGACGTTTTCTATCGCTTCCTCCTTAGTTTCTCCCTGAGAAACACATCCCGGTAAAGCGGGAACATAAACTACGTATCCTCCCTCTTCCGCCTCCTCTAAAACTACTTTGAACTTCATTACGTTTCCTTAAGTATAATCCTAAAATAAAATTAACTACTTGTTTTCTCTCTTAAAACCTCTCTGACAGCCTCCTTGTACAAATTGCTCCAGTAATCTGATTGAAGGAGAACATGAGTTTGAGCAAGTTATTAAGTACGACCCCAACCTTTATAATGTATTTCGCCTGAAAATAAAATCAACGATACAATTTATTCGCGAAACACGTAGTAGAAGAGCTATTTATGGACAAATACTCAGATTTACAAATCTGTTGCGAAATTCATCTATGCTAACGCACTTCTTATAGCAATACTCGTAAGATTGGGATTTAAGGAGAAGAAGGTACTACAGAGGTTGGCTGAGTGGTAAGATTGGAGACACCTTAAAGGAAAATTTAATTAGATTCATAGAGTAATTTCTTTAAAAGATGACAACAAACTTATTTGATATAGATGTCCATTTGAAGGAGTGCACCAAGAACTCATGTATTATGGAAATTTTGTTTGATCGTAGATTGTTGACTATAGAACATTCAGACTTTCTTTATACCCGACCTAATAAAATTGAAACATTATATCTAAACAAAGTCGAGGGGTTACTTTTCGGAACACCAATAGGTGATGCTTTGGGAATAAAGTTTGAATCAATTCCTCCAAAATCAGTTTTAAAGAAATACGGATTGATTAAAGGTTTTCATCCAAAAGCACATATATCAGATGACACTCAACTTACATTCTTAACATTGGAGGTGTTTTTAAGAAATGGATGGTTTGATCCGAAAAAATTAGCAGATGTGTTTGTAAAAGAAAGAATTACTGGAATTGGAAAAACTATGAAGTCATTCATCAAAAATTACAAAGATTTAAAAGTGCCATGGTATTTAGCCGGAGTTAATAGTGCAGGAAATGGATCTCTAATGCGTCTATCACCTATTGTTATTCCCCATCTCCTGAACCCCTCTAAAGAGCTTTGGTGTGATGCAGTAGTAACCACATATTTAGTGTACCATGATAAACTCGCAATTTCGTCCGCAGTGGCTTTTACCAGTCTGCTGTGGGAATGCTTCAGGATGAGAATGGCCCCAGAATCTGAATGGTGGTTGGAGAAATATATCACGGTTGCGAGAGAGCTTGAAGGAGATAATTCAAACTATACAACTCGATACGGGGAAATTAGGTATAAAGGTCCAGCATGGTATTTTGTTGAGAACGTTCTTAGCACTGCACTTAAAGAAAACTGGAGTCTAAAGGAGTTGAGCAACAGAGTCAGTTCTGGTGCTTATTTGCTCGAAACTGTGCCAGTAGTATTGTACACATTAATGAAATGTGCTGATTTGCCTTACAATGCATTAATTGAAGCTGTAACCCATAGCAAAGATAGTGACACTATTGGCGCAATTGTTGGGTATTTTATTGGCGCGCTTCACAGTTCAAAAGCATTTCCAAAACATCTCCTAGAGCCTATGATTAAAAGTAAAGTGCTACCAAATAAATATACTAAAGACATTATTAACACTTTAAAATATCTTAAAAATGTTGAAAAAAATACCTTAGAAAAAGCACGGTTAGATGAGAGTAATACCATCCTTAGAATTTAGTTCTTAAGGGTGAGTTTTTAGAGGAAAAACTGATACTTAGGGAAATCAAAAGTTACATCAGCGAGAAGCAGAAAATAAATGCAGTGCTCCGGCCGGGATTTGAACCCGGGTCACGGGATCGAGAGTCCCGTATGATTGGCCGGGCTACACCACCGGAGCTCAACAAAGGCTTAATTTCTGTGAGTATATATCCCTTTCGCTAATGTTAGTAACTCTACTCTACATCTACTTTTGCGGATAAAAACATAGGTCCTCTAACGTCTATTTTGCCGTTATTGGAAAGAATGTATCTTCTAACGTTCTCCTGTATTTTCAAGTTTATGTCACTAATTGATTCTACTACTCTAACTCTTATTTCGCCGCCTTCACCTCTTGCAGCACACTCTTCAGCAAAACTCGCCACTTTATATGCGAAACCATCTAAGTATCTAATACCAGTAGATACACCCTCATCAAAGTATTTTTTCCACTTATCTTTTCTTGGTAGCCCATATATACTGCCATTAAAAACAACTATTTCATTAGCATAAGCTGGACCGCAGAGTTTTGTATTGTTTTCTCTTTCAAACACTGTAACTCTAACATTTTTACCATATATATGCCCATTCCAAGCTTCAAAAAAGCAAGGGGCTATTTTTTCAGCATTTTCTTCAGCAGTCTTAATTACAGATTTAGCTATACTCATACCTTCGGCAGTTATAGGATGGGAGTCTATTTTTATAGCTCTCGCTATGTCAATATCTTCAAGTTTTAATTCATAAAACTGAGGATAAACTAACTTTCTAACATCCGAATAATTATACAAGATCATCGCCAATCTTTCAACACCAAGACCAAAGTTTAGAACAGGATATTCTATATCATATTGAGCTAAAGCAGTTGGAGAATATATGCCAAATGTCGCTATCTCAATCCAACCATCTTTATACTTTGAGTTAGAAGACAAGTTAGGGTGATATGCAAACACCTCAGTTTGAGTTCCGGGAATATAGTATTTACTTCTTTTTTCGTCCAGTTTGAACTTGAACTTTTTAAAACCAAACTGTCTCAATAATCCCTCTGCTATTGCCTTACCAATATCGACATTAACATCCTCATCAACAACAACGCAACTCGCAGAAAAGTAAGTGTACAATCTCGTTGCGTCTTCTCCCTGCTCCCTTCTAAAACATCTATCTATGCTAAAGAGTTTTATAGGTAATGGTAGTTTATTGGCTAACTCACTGAGAGTTATAAACCAGCCAGTTGTCATGTGGCTTCTCAATGTTAAACTTCCCGGTATCGGTTTTAAATCTTTAAATTCTGGAAAAACTTCATTTAAAATTTTGACTGCAACAGAGTCATCAACATTTAAAGCCTTAGCTATCTCATAACTCAAATCATCTCCATCAATTTTCCCTTTTTTAAACCTATGTAATACTTCCCTTAGCTTTTCTACATCATTTTCATTAACATCTACTATATTTTTAAGCAAGTTTATTTTTTCAACAGAAATCCCTATGTTGGGCTTAGGTAGTGTTGCGAGATAGTAACATCTATCAAGGACAGCTAAAGCCTCTTTACCAAACTGTTTTTTTACATGAATATCCTCAACAATTAGTGGATTTACTACTTCACTAAATCCAAGTCTAAGGTAAGCTTCTCTTAACTTGTTTATCGTAGAAAATAAAGGATGTTCTCTACCAAAAGGGATATGCAATCTCGGATACTTTTCGTTTAAGCTATTATCTCCAAGGACTTCAACACTTTTTATCCACGCAAGTTCAAAGTCTTTTTCAGTTAAGTTCTTATACTCTTTTACATTGAATTTCATCGTTCTGTTTTTCTTGAGAAACAGTATTTAGGGTTTTTTGCTTCCGGGCAATCTACAAGAGGTGAATGCGGCTTTATATCTAATACGGGTGTCCCATCATAGGCATCCAAATTCTTTACATAAATAATATTTTTCTCAATCTTCTCAAGCTTAACTGTGGATATAGCTATTGGATTGGGTCTATTGGGAGATCTGGTGGCAAAAACACCTCTCAGCTCATCATCAAAATGTGGCTTGACTATTAAGTTATAACCCTTAGACTTGTGGAAGTACATAACCACTATTATATGAGAGAACTTTTCAAGTTTGTACAATCCCTTAGCATATTCGAGAAAAATTTCGATTTTAGCAATGTAGTCTTCTTCTGCAAAAACAGGTTGTACGGGTAATTTATCAATTAAGTTGTGCACCACACCTATTGGTCTAAAGATTGCGGTATCAGTCATAAGTACATAGCCTCCAAACTTCTGTTATCTCCAAATAGATGGTTCAACTGCCAGATTATGTATAGTTTGCATTTAAAAACCTCTCTTAAAGCTTCAAATAATTTTGGCTTAGTTAGTTCTTCCAAGTATATTGGCATAGAGAAATCTATTCTTTGGATAGATATATCATCTGGGATCATTCTAAATTCAGCTTTTCTAAAAAGTAAATCCATTTTCCACTTAAATATAATCTCCTTTTTCTTATTTAATGGTTGATTGTGTAATGCTCTATAGTGTTCTTCAGCAAAAACTAAGCCACTAACAACAAGTATGAAATCCTTGCCCTTAGGTAATATAATATCGCTTACTTGACCGCTTTCCAATGGAAACTCTACTACGTAGTGCCACTCAGCCGCTTCATCTTGAATTTCCTGCTTAAAAATGCCCTCACTAACAATCCAGGATTTAACATCTCTTCCAGCTTCTCTAAAAATATCCATAATATTTAAAACGCTAAAACAAATAAAGATTTTTTGCTGGTAACAAGTTTTATATTGTTTGTAGTTAAGAAAAACACATGCCCGGAATTATACCTCACAGACATTGTATAGTTTGTGGAAAAGCTATAGAGCCGGATAAAATTTACTGCAGTAAAGAGTGCGAGATCGAAGCAGAAAAGGAGAGAAAGAGACAGAGAAATTTTATGTTGGCAATGATGGGGCTGATGTTTCTAATGTTATTCTTACTTATGTACATGTCTCATTGAATTCCTGCAATTTAAATTCAAGCTCCTCATCTATTAATTTTCTTAGTAAATCGTTTAGTTTGTTTTCAGTGCATACTATAATTACACCACTACCCTGATGTGCTGCTTCTACGCAAACTTCCTTAGCACCAAAAAAAATCGGTTCTACACCTGCTTTTCTACAAGAAACCAAAGCTTCTACACCAATAGCAACTACCAAACTTCTCGGTTTACTTTTTATTAGAGCTTTTAATTTTTCTATATTTACTTTCCTACTCCCTCCTTCACTGACATCTGGCACCTTAACTACGATAATTTCCCCTTTCTTAGGAGGTTTAAACCACTTAACAGCTTTTACAAGCACTTCTTCCCCATCCATTGCAGATGTTAAAGCGATACCATTACCTTTTTCTTTTCTCGCATAAACGTATCCATCCTGAAACCAGTAAGTTACTTCGTCCCCCTCTTTAATTTCACCACAAGCTATTGCAACTATTGACCTAGAAAATAGTCTTTTTACCATTTCTTCGCTAAATAAATGTAGATCCATTAAATTTTTTGTAAGCCATTCTATTCCTTTATCTGTAACTTCATAGTATCCTTTTCTAACTACTATTACCAATCCCTCAGAGATTAAGTCCTTAAAATGTTCAGATATTGCTTGAGGAGTTAATCCGAATTTTTTAGCTATATCTCTCTGGCTACAATCTCTATTTTTAACAAGTTCTGTTAGAATTAAAAGTTTCATCGTATCTTTTCTGCTTAGCAAAACGTTCATTATCGATTTATAAAACAATAAAACTATAAAGCTTTAATGATTTTCATTTAATTTCATGATTTTACTACAGTTTATAAATATAATTATTTATAATGTTAATTTGTATGTCATTGTATGTATACGTATTAATTTAAAGGAAAAATATTTTTACATTATGAGTGATTTGAAGATAGCTGCTAGCAGCAGGTGGTGAGAATGCATAAGGAAGAGCTTGTGCTTTTGCATCTGACTTTGTTCCACATGAAAAGATTTTTTGAGGAGGCTGGAATTGCAAATGGGCACTTTAGAAAGTACGAAGAACTTGGGGTTCAACCCGTACATATCCATAAGAGTAAAGCAGAACATAAAAAAGCAATAATAACATTGTGTAAAGGTCTTTCAGATATATTTAAAGATTTGTCCCCAGAGGAGGCTTTGAAAAACCAAAAAGTACAGGAGTTGCTTAGAGTCATTGCTCTTCAAGGTTGAGTAACATTATATAGGCATCTTCCCCATCACTGTAGTAACTTGGATGAATACCGATTATCTTAAATCCCTTTTTTTTATACAATTTTTGGGCGGGAATGTTTGAAGCTCTAACTTCAAGCAGTAATCCTTTTTTGTCATTCAAAATACACCACCTAATTGCTTCATCAATTAACTTTGAACCTATGCCCATTCTTCTAAACTCTTTTTTAACAGCTATAGACATAATTTTCGCTTTTTCTCCAAGATCCATTATAGTTATATACCCTACAACTTTTCCGTTAAATTCTGCTACAAATATAGCACTACCGTATTTAAGATATATGTAAACATCATAAGCTGCATTACTCGGAGAGAATGCTTCCTTATCTATTTGTAAAACATCCCAATAGTCTTTAGATCTGTATTGCCTAATTATCACAGATAGCATTAATTTTATTATCTTAAGTAATTAATATAAATTGTGCGCCCAGAGATTATAGCTGAATTTATATCTAAATTTGGAAAAGCGGTAGAACTATGTGCTGGATATTTTTACAAAATAGCCTATTTGTTAAAAGAAGAGGGAAAAATTCTATGTGTTTGCGATTTAAATGGAGAAGTTGAGAAAATTTATACAGAAAAAAATATAGATTTTATAAGATGTGACATAAGAAATCCATGTGAAGAGTTAATTAATTTATGTAAAAAAGCAGATGTGATCTACTCTATTAGACCACCTATGGAGTTGTGGGAGGATATATTGAAGTGTGCAAAAGTTAGTAAATGCAACTGCATAATAAGGCCCATGTACTTGGACTTCAATCCAGAATTAAAATTAAAACTAATCAACTACAAAGGAGAAGTATTTCTTGTCAAAGTTTATCTCTGAAAAACATGCCTTGCTTCTTTATTAGCCTTCTTCCACCACAAAATGGACAATACAGATTTGGTATATGCAGTGTACCAGAATAGCCAGTCGTTCTCCTAACAACTATATCAAATTCTGAACCACATCTCGTGCAATACAGATGCTCAAGTTTCATACTTTAACTGCACTCACTCTGTAGAAAACTGTTGTGCAACAATCAATTCATAAGCTTTTTTCAAGCTTTCCTCCCTACCAAGAACGTACAAGATGTCTCCTTTATAAATTTTTGTATCCGGATCCGGAAATATTATTTTCCCGTTTCTCTCTATTGCGACAATTATGCATCCAGTTAACTTTCTTATGTTCGTATCTTTAAGAGATAGTCCATGAAAAGATTTATTTTTTAATTCCATTTTTTCAAGCATTAGCGTACCCATTTTACCAATAATTTCTATAAAATCGGCAGCAGTAGGTCTTGTTACAGCGACACACACTTTTCTTGCGGAATCGTGATATGGTGAAAGAAGCATATCTGCTCCAGCTCTTTTTAATTTCTTTTCACCTCCCGGCGTTCTAAGTACTGCAATAGCAAAAATATTTGGATTCAGATCCTTAGCAATCATAACCGCAAAAGCATTTATGGAATCGTTGTTTGTGCATGCAATTATACATCTCGCTCTTCTTATACCAGCTTTTTCAAGAACTTCTTCCTCAGTACAATCACCCTGAATAGCAATTATACCCTCTTCTCTTGCGTTCTCTACTCTGTTCGGGTCTATATCTATTACAACTACTTTTTTAATTTCTTTTTTCAATTCTTTTGCCATTTCTTTACCCATTCTACCATAACCACAAATTACACAGTGATCTTCAATTTTTTCTAACACTTTTTTCCACCTCTCACTTCTTCTTTCAAGCAAAATTGGTAAGATAGCATCAACAGAATATAGAAATATGGCAACTCCAAAAATCATAAGAAACATAGAAAGTACTTTTCCAGCTACACTTAGCTTCCCAACTTCTCTATAGCCGGTAGTTGTTATCGTAATCACAGTCATATATAGACAATCAAACCAGTCCCAACCCTCTATGTAGTGGTAACCCAAAGTACCAAAAACAGTTACCGCAATTAACAAACCTACAACTCTAAGTAACTCTTCTTTCAAGTTGTCTTCTCTGATACTTCTTAAATCTGGTTTCATTTCTAATCGATTTATTATAAAGCTTTATTTAAGCTATATCCCTTGAAGTGTCTATCTGTACACCCTCACTTATATAGAATTTGAATGTTTCAAGCATTGGCGTTTTATTCCTTATCTTAGGTATTGCCAACCTGCTGTTCATCCTATCACCAATTCTTTCAATATCTATATCAAAAACAACATCACTAACATCTATAACCATATTAACTATATCTGGTGGGTGAACATTTTTCATCAAGTAGATATAATAAACGTTATTAGTCTGCTTAGCTTGTATATAGAGCTTGTTTATAAGCCACTCTTTAATACCCATTGAAACATTTAACTTGAGAAAAAAGGAAATAGAATCAAATATGACATTGTATTTTTCATCTTTCTTCTGAATTTCGTTTAATACGTGATCAACAAAATCAAAAATCTCTTTATCTCTATAAGCATCCACTATCACAAACTGTCCGTACTCATTCATATAGTATTGGGTAAAAACGTCTATAAATTCTATTTTATCTGCTGATAATCCCATATTTTCTATATTCTCTTTAACGTATTCTGCTGGACGAGAAGTTATAAAATAATATGTTTTTACAACTGTAGCAAATTGATATAGAAAAGCTTCAGGCATAGTTATTGGATTTGCATATATACAAACAAGGCTACCCTCAGGTAACCCTCCATCCAACTTTTTGTCAAGAATATCTATACCTGTAGATCTGTTTCCCACCATTTCTCTTGATACAGTTATCATGATGAATCCCCATAGTTAACTAACCTAATTCTAAAAATAGACTTATTTAAATCTTCTTGACTTTTTATTCCTGACTTTTCTCGTGTAGTAAACTAACGGATTTGAAACGTTACAATCAGCAATACAGTTGTGATAAGTCTTCATAGTCTCACACGAAGGACACATATACTCAGATCCTTTACCCCTAAGTCCCGCTATATGCTCAACTTGATATCTCGTTTTTTCTTCGTCAAAATCTGGTGCAGAACTGAAAAGCTTGACTATATCTTCAACACTCATACCTACGTTTAGCAAGAAAGAAGTTAAAGCAAATCTTGCTGTATGAGGTATATTAACTCCATTCTGCAAATCGGAAAGTATCTTTTTCATGCAAGGAGGAAAACAGTTTAAATCAACTGGTAAATTTATATCTATTTTATCAATTTCACTTTTAGATATAATTTTATTTACTCTATCCAATATATTACTTGGGAGTGGTATAGAAATAGATTTTTCAATTTTATCCCTTATAACTTCCTCCATCAACCTTACAATCTCTTTTTCAGTTAATTCAACCCACCCTCCACAAACAACCCTGTTTAAAAGTCTCCACTTTTCATCTCTTATTTTCACAGCCCCCCTTAAATAAGAAGAAACGTGTACTTTGTTATCCTTAGCCAATATATTGAGATCCGACATTATGTAATTCAAAACATCATATCTCTTATTTTCAATCTCCTTTTCCAACCAAAATCTATACCTTCTCGCCTCATTTATAGCAATTTTTCTCCTTAACCAAGGGCTTAAATTGTTCATAATTGCTTTGAGAGATAGGTAGTAAACTGCAGAAAACTTTGCCCAAACTTTAAATTTACTGTACAGCGTGCTACTTTTATAGCAGTTTTCAAAACAATTACCACAGGCATTACATCTAAAGTTCAAGTTTTTCAAAAAGCTACAATCTACACAATCCCTATCACATGAAAAACACATCATTGGCCAATCGAGATCCTCAAAATTAAAAGGAAAATCAGTAATTTTTTTTTCTATTACATCTTCTATCCTTCTTAGTGCGAATTCAACAGCTTTTTCATTGCAAAATATTTTTTCTAAGGATCCATATTCATACTCCAAAAATCTTCCTGTAATCCTTAAAAAAGGATATTTTGCAATTAAAGGTAAAACTGGTAAATAAATCATAATTTCAACTCCTTATAATTGTAAAAAAGTCGCAGTAGAGCACACCTCCCTTAGATAAACAACCAAATACTTCAACGTAATCACCAATATCAACTCTTCTATAGAATTCATAGAACTTTCTACACATCAGCATTTTTATTCTATCATTTTCATCAGATAAATAGACTGAATACCATTTTCCACTTTCACCAATACCGCTAATTCTGCCTTTAACACAAACTCTTCCTTCAAAATTAGCGATTTCAAATAAAGGAGTAAAATTAACACTACCACCAAGCTCTGAAAATTTACACATTTTTTCTACAACCACAACTCCACTATCTGAAACAGCTCCACTAACGGAAATTAGCGTGCCCTCACTAATACTTGAATCATAAATACAGCTTAAGCAACAATTTGAATTACTTAAAATAAACAGTTTATCTTCAACTGCAACAACCGTTCCTTTAAACTTTTTAGTTGACTTTTGTAAAATTTTTATTTTTTCTAATTTAAGACAATCTCCAGAAAATTTTCCCTCCAAGATGGCAATACCACCTTTTCCAAGTTTGCAAAGTTCTGGAAAATTTATATCAAGAATAGTTTTAAATCTAATTCCCAAATCCTGATTAATAAAATCCAAAGTAGCTTTATCTCCAAAAATTCTTAAATTTTCAACTCTCGCCTTTATTTTAACTTTTCTTCCATAAAGAGACAACAGTTTCAGTGTTTCTTCATCAACTAAACCTTTAAATCTCCTAAGCAATTCTTCTTTGCTCATCCTAATTAAGGATGCGCTTCGACCCTAAAAATTATTGCCCCAAAAATAAGAGTGAATTTCATGCAGAGTGAAAGATTGAAAGACAAGTTAATGAGGTTGGATTTCGACATACACCACATATCTGTAATGTCAAGGAAAAATATTAGTCATCACGCTTTAGTTAGGCTTATAATCTCCACTCTTGCAACTGTGGAAGAACTAGAAAATTTAATTAAAAAAGATGTTAGAAAGAAGAGTTCTAATGGGTTACATTCAGTTGTGCTTAGAAGAGGTGGAAAAAGCAGAATAGCTTACATAGACGAGCTAACATACAAAGTTTTAATGAATTTATGTGAAAAAAAGAAGAATAGAGAGAAAATCTTTTCTTTTACACAAGAGGAAATGGACTCAATAGTAAAGATTTACTCACCTCCCGGAAAGGAATATGGAGTAAATACACTTAGAAATGCTGTAATAAAAATACTAAAAGATTGTTCGTTTTTTGATGATTATATACCATATATAACTGGAGAACTAAAAGCTAAAAATAAAGAAGATATAGAGAAATTTCTTTTAGATTTTCATCCCATGTTTTCTGGGATGTGGGATTTAGAGGATGAGGAGGTAGCAACTGATTTTCTTGAGATATATTCGGAAGTGACAGGTGAAGAATTGGATAAAATATCAGAAAAATTAGAGAAATTAAAACAAAACATAAAAATTTAACAAATTGCAAAAACAATTAAATATCTTTGTCATATTTTATCAATGTGAGAGGTTGGAAAAGATGTGGTATGGGTAGAGGAATGGGGAGAGGGCGGGGAAAAAAAGGTAAAAAGCCACCCAAGGAATTTCCCGGAAAGTATTTTGAGAATCTAAAAAAAATTGTTATGGATAGATACTGCAGTAATTGTGGTGCCTGTGTCGCTGCATGTCCGGTAAAGGGTATTTCAATAGTGAGTTATTCATCTCCACCTTACTTCCCGGGATGGGAGAGTGATTGCACAGACTGTGGATTTTGTGTGAGGGTTTGCCCAAGATGGAACTATCAACCAAACAAAGGATTGGGAGAATACTTCAAAATTTTAGCTATGAAATCAAAGAGATTTACTGGACAGGATGGTGGAGCTGTAACTGAAATTCTTGCACATGCAATGGAAAAAAATATAATAGACTCTGCAGTTATTGTGAGAAGAGATGAAAATTGGAAACCTGAGGCTATTATTGCAAACAGCATAGAAGAATTAGTGGAAGGAGCTGGGACAAAGTATAGCCACGCTTTTCCACTTTCAGTTCTAAAAAGTATAAAAGGAAGGGGCAATGAAAAAATAGCCGTAGTTGGAACACCTTGCGTCGTATCTGCCACAAGAAAACTTCAGAGAGAAATGGGTAAATTTTCAAGAAAAATAGCCTTAGTAATTAGCCTATTCTGTATGGAGAACTTCTACTATCCAGATTTACTTGAATTTTTAAGAAAAAAAGGTATAGATATAAGCTCAGTTGAGAAAATGGACATAAAGAAGGGAAAGTTTTACGTATATCCCTCCGAAGTCAGTTTTCCAGTAAAAGATTTAGATGAAATAGTACCATCCGGATGTAAAGTTTGCCAAGATTTCACAGGTATTGAAAGTGACATTAGTGTTGGTAGTGTAGGTTCTCCAGATGGATATTCAACCGTAATTGTTAGAAATAAAAATTTGTTCGAGTTAATTGAGACTGCAGAAGCTGAATTTGGAGATGCAAATATTAAAGCTGTAGAAAAATTAGCAGAATTTAAGGCAAAAATACATCCTTTAAGCTGAGAAAGCCAAGAGTTGATGAGAGAACTACCAAACCTGCTATAGCCACGCCAAGAGCTATATAAATTAAAGCCTTCTTAGGCTCAAGATATAAGAGAGATGATAACAGACAACCGGTCCATGCACCAGTAACTGGTAGAGGAATTGCGACGAATAAAGTTAAACCAAAATAACCGTATTTATCTATAATTTCTTTATTTTTTAGAGCTCTTTTTTCGAATAATTCGAGAACTCCTGAAGTAAATTCATATTTTCTGGCGATACTTCTAATTTTATCGAGAAATATTAGTAGAAAAGGAATTGGCAACAAGTTTCCAAGCACTGATATAATGTAAGCAAGAAGTGGTGGTAATCCCAAGTAAATTGCAAGAGGAATTGCACCTCTTAGTTCAAAAATTGGCATAGATGCCGTTATTAGCACTTTCAACGCCGGAATCATCGATCTCCCTCTAAGTACTTAACAATCCAGTATAGAGATTCATTAACTCTAACATCTAAACCATACTTCTTCCCAACTTCTAAAATTTTTCCAGTTATGGCATCTATCTCCGTCTTCTTACCTTTTTCAACATCTTGTAACATAGAACTTTTATTTTCAGCTGTAGATTTTACTACATTCATCACTTCTTTTTCAACGTCCATAGATATGCCCATTTTCTCCAAAACTGCTTTACATTCCATACATACAAGTTTTACTGTATTCCACAGTTTTAAAACTTCACCATTCCTGATTTTCATTATTGCAGTTAGAGGATTTATAACTGCGTTTATAGCAACTTTTTTCCACTTCATCTCAGCTATTTTATCTGTAATTTCAACGTTCATGCCTCCTCTACTCAACATCTCAGCTACATCGTAAACTTCGTTTTCACAATTTTTCCAATTGCCCAACCAAGTTTTTCCTTCTCCAGCATAGATAACTACATCTCCTGAAACGTTTGCTGCATAACTTGTAACACCTCCTATAACCTTAGGCACATGTAAAGAGAGTACATCCTCATTACCTATGCCATTCTGAATACTCATAGCTATATCGGTTTTACCTCTTATACTTTCAGCAACGTAATTTGTATCATAACTTTTAACACAGACCAAGGTAAGCCAAGACCTGACTGGTTTATCATAAACTTCAACTTTTTCGAAAAAATTTTCTATACCTGCTATCTTCAAACCTTGTTTTAGTTGTTTATATCTGCTACCTCTCGCTATAAAAACAATATCAACTCCAGATTTAAGCAAAAAATAGCCAAACAAAGACCCTATAGCCCCAGAACCAACTATCTGCACTTCTCTCATTTTATCATCTCCGAAATAGATTTCAATAGTTTAGCTACTCTACCTTTACTGTAAATTTTTTCTGATGCTAACGGAGTTAGTACGGGCATATTTCTATTCTTTAAAACATCAACCAATTTTAATATTTCATCCATACTGTAGGAGCAAAAAACAGCTGGATAGTCGCTTTTTAACACATCTTCAAAAGATAAATCAACAGTACCTATCCTCCTGTAGCAAGATAGTGCTTTTAGTTGTGGATAACTTTCTAAAACTTTTTCAGGTACATCAATGTCACAACCCCTCCTTAAGGCAAACCAAGAGGAATATTCATCCATAGCAATAACTCTCTCCTGCGTTCCTACTGGTAAACCACCAAATCCACTGAAAACTTTAAAGTAAACGTAGGCTTTCTCTTCTCTAACTTCAATAGATAGTTTGAAATCAGGATTTTTTAGATTTACTTTTAAACCTGTTTTGTTTTTTAATCTCTCTCCAACGTACCTTGCTACATCCATGGAAGTATAATCATGAGTGCCAACCCTCCTTACTTTAACAGCAAAACTTTCAAATTTTGAGATTAATTCAGAAAGATTTTCTGCTGTTTTTGCTATATCTTCTAAGTCGGACGTACATTCAAATGCGGGAGAAGTAGAGACTACTCCAAAGATATATGCGATCCTCTTAGCCACAAAATCCTCTGGTAAACTTGTATAGTAATACAACCTACCCCATTCTCTTTTAATCTTACCTTTAATTCCCTCTTTTTTAGCAACTCTGAGTATGTTTGAAACCAAAGTATTTTCAAATTTTCTACGTAATTG
>JALSLC010000018.1 GCA_026988525.1 Archaeoglobaceae archaeon | reverse complement strand
CCTCTGGTAAACTTGTATAGTAATACAACCTACCCCATTCTCTTTTAATCTTACCTTTAATTCCCTCTTTTTTAGCAACTCTGAGTATGTTTGAAACCAAAGTATTTTCAAATTTTCTACGTAATTGACCTTTCAAGCTTAATTCACCATACCTTATAAGAATTACCATACCGACACGTATTTATTACGAGATTTTAACTTTAATCCAATGAAGTTTTCTTTGATTACTTTAATTCTAATTTTTTCGGTATTACTATCTTCCATATCAGTGACATCTGGAAAAATGTTAGTTGCCTGCTCCATTCCAGATTTTGTTCCAATAGTTGAAGAAATAGGGGGAAATGCTGTAAAAGTAGTATCCATAATGCCACCCGGCTGCGATCCACACGCATTTACTATTTCAGAAAAAACTATGAATCTTCTTGAAAAAGCAAAATTAATAGTTTTAGCTGATTCAAAATTAATCTCTTTTGAGAGAAAAATCAAAGAGACGTTTCCAAAAAAGTGTATAGACTTTAACGATTATAAAGGCGTAAAATTAGATAACTTTTCATCCTATAAACCATGCTATCACGGATACTGGTTAAAACTTGAAAACGGAATAGCTATAGCAAAAGCCGTAAAAAAAGCGTTGTGTAAATTAGATCCAAAAGACAAAGATTATTTTGAGAGTAATTTAGAGTTATTCGAAAAACAAGTTAGAGAAGCTGAAAGAGTTATAAATGAGATGTCAAATGTAAAAGGGAAATACTGCATAGCAGCTGTCCCAGGAGTTTGCTACATAGCAGAGAATTCTGGAATGAAAATTGGAGCGGTTCTTATGGATGAAAGTGCTGGTTTTGTGAGCGGTGGAGAATTGGTAAGATTAGAAAAAGAGATGACAAAAAAAGATTATGTATGTATAATAGTTCCAAAATTCGCTAAGAATTCAAAAGTTGGAAAGATAGCTTCTCAACTAGCTGAAGATAGTGGAAAGCCAGTTGTTTATGTAAAATTTGTTATGGCTGATAAAAACGATACCTACGTTGGTATTGCATACTACAATGCAATGGCTCTTAATTCGGAGAGAGTTGAGTTAAAAAATACCCCCGGTTTTGAAGTAGTACCCACAGTACTGATTCTATTTGGGGTGAGCCTATGGAAGAAGAGGTCATAAAAATAAGAGAGTTGTGTTGCACTTACAATACCCATATTGCACTTGAAAAAGTAAACTTAGATGTAAAAAAAGGTGAATTCATAGCTGTAATGGGTCCAAATGGAGGAGGAAAAACAACACTGCTAAGAGCTATAGCTGGAATGATAAAACCATTAAAAGGATACGTTAAAGTAAAAGGTAATATAAGTTACATGCCGCAGAGAGAAAATATAAATTTCAGGATTCCTGTAAAAGTAAAAGATGTTGTAATGATGAGTATTATTTCAAAAACAAAAAAATTTAGTATTGTATCCAAGATAAAAAATGAAGAAATAAATTCTGTATATTGGGCTCTAAAAGTGGTTGACATGGATGATTACATGAATAAACCATTCACAGAATTGAGCGGTGGACAACAGCAAAGAGTTTTACTGGCAAGAGCTATAGCTACAAATCCAGATATACTGTTATTAGATGAACCATTTAATGGAGTTGACCTACCCACACAGGAAAAGATCATAAAAATCTTGAAAGATTTATCTAAAAAAGGAACTACAATAATCACTGTTGTTCACAATGTTAGCCCGCTAATACATTATATAAGCAGAATTGCTCTTTTAAACAAAAAATTAGTAGCATACGGCAAACCCGAGGAAGTTCTAACTCCAGAGAACACAACAAAAGTCTATGGAATTCCAATTCCAACGAGTGTTTGTGAGGAAGGATACATACACCCATTATTTGGAGATATACACGGGTGAAAAAAATGCTTCCACCCTTTATTATAAGGGCTGTAATAGCAGTATTTATTATCTCTCTAAACGCTGCAATAACAGGAACGTTTACTGTTTTTAGGAATGTTTCCTTTCTTGTAGCTGGTACAGCTCATGCAGCTTTAGCAGGAGCTGCTTTAGCAATTGTTCTTGAAGAGTTTGGATTTAATATGCCAATTTTAGTTGGCGGAATAATTTTTGCTGTTTTTGCAGCAGTTATAGCTAGTTATGCCTCCGGTAGAGGTAAAGTTGGAAAGCAAGAAGACACAAACACTGCAATAGCCATTTCTTTCGCCTTATCGATGAGCTTAGCAGTACTATTTATATCTATGGTAAGAGAGTATGCTGCAAGAGTGTGGGGTTTGTTAATAGGTGATTTGTTCTTGTTGAGTTATTCTGATTTAAAAGCAATGTTAATTGCAACTTTATTCGTCATTTTTGTTACAATTTTATTTTACAGAGTTTTTTTGTATATATCTTTTGATGTAGAAGCAGCTATCGCTTCAGGCATAAAAGTTGACATATACGACTATTTACTGTTATCCACAATTGCTATTTCAGTTGTAGTAATAATGGGCGGAGTTGGAGCTATTCTTGTCTTTGCAATGTTTGTTGCCCCATCAGCTATTGCAACAAGATTCTCAAACTCAATTTCTCGAGTTTTTTTGCTTTCTTTTCTAATTTCATTTGCAAGTGGATTACTGGGTATTGCACTTTCATTTATCCTACCATTTTCCCCCGGAGCCATAGCAGGTGTTGTAGTTAGCTCTACATACTTTATTTCAGCTTTTGTAAAAAGGTAAATTTTAAAACTACACGTTTAATAATCACTTTTACTCTCGAAAACATTATATTTTATCGGTCAAAGTGATGGAGTAATGAAAAAAGCAGTAGTATCTTTGATTGCAGTAAGTTTACTAATAGCTATAACATTACCAGCTACAGCGTTTGAAGTAAAAAATGTAACAGTAATCCCATCGAATAATGGAATTTTAGTAAAAGTAAACTATTCTCTTGACCCAATTACAGCTCTAAAGGTGTTTCTATTTGGTGCAAAAACAATAGAAAATGATGTTTTATCTATATTTAACACAACTGAGAACTTTACAATAATTAGAATAGGATATAGTTCTGCGGAATTTCTATTTCCTGCAGAAAAATGCGAAAATCTAACGTATTTTTTGGGAGTTAATTTAAGTGTACCAGTAAACTTAAGTATTTATTCAAATGCTGGTTCGCAGGTAAACATAGGTTGTGTCAGTAAAATACCTCCAATGTACTTTTACAACAATCTGAGTTGAAAACTCTTACCAGTAATCTCTTCTAAATCAGGAGCAAGAGAGAAAATATTTTCATCAATTCTGTATCCCTTCGACGTTTTTTCCAGTTTCTCAAGTTCAACAAACTTCCACTTCATCCTCAAAAGTCTTAAAGCTATGTAGGGTTTTGCACCAAAAAGTGTGGAGAACATAGCCAGGTCTTTTACTTCTCTTTCATCTAAGTACAATGGCAACTTAGACCTTGATTTTACTTCAAAAGCAAAAGTTATCTTTCCATTCGAGGCTATTATGTCAGGGCAGGGAAAAGATGATACACCACTACCAGCCACTCTAACTGCTGCAAAGCCACATTCCCACAGAAGGTCAATTAGTTCTCTTTCGAATCTCAATCCTTTCTCTTTTGCACTCATCTAAAAAAACTTTTAATATTCAAGAATGAAAAATTTTTTGTGCTAACTTTCTTTGTTAGTTGGGCTTTAAGATGTATGACTTTTAGCTACATATCTTATTACTACAAGCCAAAATTACCAAAAAGACTCATATTAAAAGGTCAATTATCTGAAAAAAGAGCTAAAACAATGTTAAAGAGTAAAATGGATATAAAGAGAGGAAAAACGAAAAAAATATACTTTAAAAATTTTACTCTTGTGGGTAGGGCGGATTTTATTTCAGATGACTGCGTAATAGAAGTAAAATCGAGCTTTAACAACAAATTTTTAATACCAAGTTTAGCTCAACTTAATTTATATATGTTAATGGAAGAAAAAGATAAAGGATTGCTAATAATGGGTGAAAAAGAAATATTAGTTGAAAAATCTAATTTTGTAATAAGACAAAGCTTAGCATATTTCGAGCAATTAGCCAAGCACATATTGGAGTTTAAAATACCCGAAGGAGATACTGAATTTTGTGGTAACTGTTGTTTTACAAAAATTTGCTTTAATGTCAATAAAGACCAAGCTCATCTTTAACTTCAATTAAGCTCTTTATAGCTATATCGTAAAACTCTTCGAGACCTATTCCAAGCTTTTCTATCAATTTTATTCTATCTCTATTACATCCAGCAGCAAAGCTTTTTTCTTTGAACTTCTTTTTAACCGTTTTCGGAGTGACATCACTAAGCTTTTTGCCTTTAACAAGAGCACACGCAATAATTAATCCAGATAAGTTATCTGCAGATTGTAAAGCTATCTCTATATCATTTTCCGGTTCAAACAAAGAATAGTTGTGTTTTTTTACAGCATCACATATCTCATCGTCAAATCCTTTCTCTTTTAAAATTTCACTTCCAACCAAACCGTGTTTACTCATATCTCCCTCAACTAATTCGTAATCAATATCATGTAAAAGTCCAACCAATGCCCACTTCTCTTCATCTTTCCCAAGTCTTTTTGCCAAACCCCTCATTATTGCAGAAGTAGCTATGCAGTGCTTCACGAGATTTTCATTTTTAACGTATTCTCTGAGGATTTCTATAGCATCCATATTAAAAGATTTTGAATTACTGTTTAATTCTTTTTTGTTATCAACTAACTTAAAAAATAAAATGGAAATAAATAAATACATGATTGACGTGTTTTAATTATCATCTAAACAATTTAGTAGATATTTTTTCAAATTTTGAAGTCCGATAAACTTAAATAGAATAAATAACTCATAATTCCAATGATTAGGAGGTGAGACGTATGAAGTGGTTGGAGAAAAAAGATAAGGCAGTGTCACCAGTAATAGGTGTTATACTGATGGTAGCAATCACAGTGATTTTAGCAGCGGTAATAGCAAGCTTCGTGTTTGGCATAGGGAGCAAGGCTCCAAAGGCAGCCCCTCAGGTCAGTTTAGCAGCTAAAGCAATAAACGATTCTGCTATTGAAATAGACCACAATGGTGGGGATTCATTGCTATGGAATAATATAAAAATAATAGTCACTAACAGCACTACTAGTTGGTTTGCTCAGCTAAGATACAATACTACTTCAGGTCAAGTCGAAACTGTTAGTGGTTCCACATTAACTATTAGTAAAGCTGTAAATCCATTAAATAAACAAGACTTTGATCCTGGAGAACAGATAACAATTAGACCAACAACTGGTAACACAACTGGTAACTTTGGTTCTTCAGGACAGACAGTTACAGTTAAGGTAGTAGACACTGCAAATGGACAAGCCTTACTTACCGCATCAGTATCGCTACCATAAATATTTTAAATATTTTTAAAATTTTATTTATTTAATAAATTCAAAAAGTTAAATTTAGAATTGAAGACATTAGCATTTGTTAAAGTAACTCTTATTTGCAGAACAAAAACTAAAGTAGCTTGTGTTGCTAACCTTAAACTTAGTTATAAGCTACACTATATTAGTACTTATATCCTACTCAGTAAATGGACTCAAATACTATCAATCGAAATTATACTCTTTAATTTTGCTTTCCCTAATATCGTACATAGTAGCACATATTATATCATATAAATTATCATTTTACTCTATTCTTGTAATTTTTATTATAGTCTCACTGATAAATATATATAAAATGGGAAGTGAAGTAATAAGATGGATTGACTTAGAAGTGGAGCTAACATTCCTCATCACTTTTAGCTATTTCCTGTTCCTAAGGTGGTTAAACCCAGACATATTCGGTGCCGAAAAGTTTATGGACTGTGCTTTCATAAGTTCTATACTAAAATCTCCAAACCTACCACCTTTCGATCCATTTTTGTCGGGATACAGGCTTAACTGTTATTACTACTTTGGCCACGTCATTGGAGCATCGATAACGCTCATGAGCTTTCTGCCAGTCCAGTATGGATACAATATAGCTATTTCCGCAATAGCCGCCTATTCAGCATCAACGCTGTACGGATTTTTAAAAGACATCGGGATGAAAAGAGCTTGGTTAGGTGTAATATTTACTCTGTTTTCAGGAGACCTCTACGGATTTTACGAACTAATTAAAGATTTGTTTACCATACACAAAATCTCGTGGTTGTACTATTGGAATGCAACGAGAGTCATACCCGGAACTATCAACGAATTTCCTTATTTCAGCTTTTTACATGCAGATTTTCATGCTCACGTTGTAGCAATTCCCCTCTTCATACTATCCCTATCTATTCTCTATTCCCTTTTCAACGATGAAAATAGAGAAGCAATATACGCGGCAGTAATTTTAAGCTACGTGCTTTACGTAACCAACAGCTGGGATAGTCCAGTATTTCTATTTATCTTTTTGATTTTAGCTCTGAAAAAGAAAAAGTTAATTCCTTACTTCATTCTAAGCGTTTTCTCTGCTTTTTTAGCCTATAAAACTATAAAATCTGCCTCAGCACTTGTGCACTTAGTCAAAGTTCATACCCCTATAATTCCCTTCTTACTTTACTTTTCAATTCCAATAATCTACTCATATGTTTGGTTATCCAAGACTTTAGTAAATTCAAAAAAATTAAGCTTATTAGCAGTAGCAATATTTACTTCTTTATTTATTTTTTTGTTAGAAGGTATAACTATATCTATAATTTTACTTCCCATCTTAGCTCTATCAATTCTGAGCAGAGAAGAATTTCTTGGCACCTTAGTTATTACTGCTTGCATATTTACATTGCTACCAGAATTTATTGCCATAGACTGTAGAATGAACACCGTTTTTAAATTTTATGAAATTAGCTGGATTTTATTTTCAATTCCAGGATCTATAGCATTAGAAAATATAATTTACAATAAAAATTATTTAATAAATAAAGATAAAATTTTAAAAAACAAAATTTTAAAGATAGTGCAATACGCATTAATTTTTCTCTTTTTAACCACTCTAATATATCCAGTAATAGCAACTCCTCAAAAATGTGCTGTTAAGAGGTGCACTTTAAACGGAATGGCATTTACAAAAGAGTTTGGAGAGTATAAAGCTTTAATTTGGGCTCAAAAGAACGTTAAAGGAGTAATTATGTCGTGTGCATATAAATGCTACTCTTACGGCGGTAGATTTGCCGCTTTTACCGGTAATTCAGTAGTCATAGGTTGGGCTTGCCACGAAGTTCAGTGGAGAGGTATGGCAAAAATGCTTGGAGAAAGAATTCTTGACGTAAAGCTGTTTTACGAAAATCCAGTAAAGTATAAAGAAATTTTAAAGAAGTACAACGTCAGCTACGTTATTCTCGGTTACGAGGAAAAGAAAGTCTTACACGCGAGAGAGAGCGAGTTCAAGTTTTTAAACAAATTGCTGTATCCTGTTTACTCAAGCAAAGAAATTACGATATACAAAGTTAGATAAGTTTTTTTCTTAATTCACCAATACTTGCAACTATTTCAGCAAAAACATTATGCTGATGTATGCTTTCTTCATTTTCTTGCCTAAGTATAATCATGGTTTCATCAGGTACGTTTTTTAAAACACATATTGCCTTTTCGACCATTTTTCTAACACTATCCTCAACAAACATAGGATTTTTGTGTATTCTTTCAACAACTTCAGCCTCATCTTCTCTTTTGAGTAGTTCGTAAATTTCACAGCTCATCCCCGCCTTTGCAATTTCTATTAGGCTTTCAAGAGAAATTTTAAATCCTTTTAACTGAATCCATACTTCCGCTTTACTTCTTTGATTGTGGGTTGGTAAAACCACACTCTTCAACACTTTTTCTACATCACTCCCACTAAATCCACAATTCATAAGTCTATCAACGATCTTAGCTTTTAGTAATTCCTGAGCACATGGACAGGCAGTAGTCCCCCAAACCTCCACACCAATCCAAGTGTTTATTTTACTACCTCTTACAATACTCGAATTTGAAAAGATTTTAACAAGTTCCTGTGTTCTATTTTTAGTTATGGGTGTCTTTTTCTTCATTATTAGCTCAGCACTCATAGTAACTTCAGCCCTGTCAGCATATTCATGCCTATTCAATAATTCCTTGGCTATTTCCTCTGTTAATTCTTCAATCCATGTAACAGTTCGACTAGTAAGATTTTCAAGAACCTCGTCTATAGCTTCAAAGTTTCTGCTCAAATTAGCACCTTTTAGTCTTTCGTTTAGATCAACAAAAACGTCAAAAGTTGAAACTAAAACTATTGGCCTTCTACCTTTTCTTCCAACTAAAACTAATTTTTTTATTCCTTTAGCACCGACTCTATTCAATTTTATTGGAATTTCAGGCTTACTCATCTGAACATCGGGAAGCATGCGTACCACCAAAAGCTTATCTCTTTGCAAGTAGAATATATACATGCACTTTAAAAGTGTAACCAGAATTGAGGAAATTGTAAACTCAAACACAAAAGAATTCAGAGAACTGTTCTACAGAATATATTCAATTAGAAGTTGTGTTGGTGAATTGATCTTACCAAAGAAAATAGAAAAATGGGCGAGAGAGAAGTTTGGGAACTGTGAAAAACAAAAAATTGTCAGATTGACAAACAAGATTAGTGGTGAAAGTACACTTTTTAATGAATTAAGAGCAAAAAGACCCTTTGACGCCAAAAGCGATTTTTCAATAAAAGTTGAAGATTGTGCTTTTTGTGATCCTGAAAATAGAACACCATCAGATACTTTTGGAAGAGTGATTGGAAAACACTGCTTAACTGCAAGTAACATAGCTAAGTACGATTGTATTCATGCTGTTGTTGTGTTCAAAGAACATGACCCGTTTGTTAGAAGTAAAGAAGTTATAGAAGACATATTTTCAGTAACACAAAAGTGGATAAACAAGGCTAATAAAAACAACCCAACAGCAAAGTATCCTTTTTTCATGTGGAACTGCCTATGGAAAGCTGGAGCAAGCATAGTACATGGACATGCACAAATTTTATTATCTGAGGAAATGTATTCAAAACCTCTCCAATTTAGAAGAATAAGAGATGAATATAAAATTAAATACAGCAGTGATTACCTTGAAGATATATCCTACATTCACGAAACTCTCGGCTTAGGCAAAAAATACGGGAATGTAAAAGTACTTGCATATTTAACACCCATAAAAGAGAAGGAAATTCTAATGATTTCAGATGATTTTATGTCTTTAGCAGATCCGCTTCATAAAGTTTTAAATGCCTACTACAGCATGGGTGTCAAAAGCTTTAACGTAGCAGTGTATATGCCTCCAATTGATGAGAAGGATTTATACATTCTAAGAATTGTAGATAGAGGAAATATTAGCAATAAAACATCTGACATAGGTGGAATGGAACTTTATGCTGGAGTGTCAGTAGTCTCAAGTGATCCATTTGTGCTTGCACGTAAGTTAAATTAATAGCAAGATCAAATAAACTAAAAATGTCGGTCGAAAAACTAAGGAACTTGTGTCTCAAGGCAAAAGCAATAGCGAAAGAAATTTCTAAAAAAGAAGAGATTACTGTTGTAACTCATGTAGATGCAGATGGCATAACATCTGGTGCAATAGCCCTTCAAACTTTAAAAACTCTTGGTAAAGAGTGTGAAATCAAATTTGTCAAGCAACTTGATGAAAATTCATTGGAAAAAATTGCCGATGAAAATAATTTTGTTTGGTTTACAGATCTCGGTAGTGGACAGATAGACTTAATAGAAAAACTAAAAATTGAATGTGTTATCACAGATCACCATATCCCCATAAAAAAAGTTGATTACCAGTTAAACCCGCATGATTTCGGAATAGATGGCAGTTATGAATTGGGAGGAGCTCCAACAACTTACCTTGTCTCAAGATGTTTGATTAATGATAGGACACTTTCGACTCTCGCAATTGTAGGATGTGTTGGAGATTTACAAGATTCCAAATTTGGTATGCTCAAATCGTACAATAGAGTAATTCTTGGAGAGGGTATAAAAGAGAATGTATTAGAAAAATTAAGAGACATAAGATTGTTCGGAAAGCAAACAAGACCTGTACATAAAATGCTTGAATATACATTTGACCCGTATTTACCGGGAATAAGTGGAAATGAGAATGGTGCTATAAAATTTATGAGATCTATAAACGTTGATCCTGTAAAAAATGGATCTTGGAGGAGATGGATAGATTTAAGCAAAGAAGAAAAGGTGAAAATAACATCATCTCTTGTAAAACTTCTAATGAAGTACTCATATCCAATAAAAACCATAGAAAGGCTTGTAGGTGAAGTATATATTTTGAAAAATCAGCCAGAAGGGACTGAGTTAAAAGATGCAATGGAATTTTCAACGTTACTAAACGCGACAGCGAGGTACGGTTATGAGGAGGTAGGATTAAACGTGTGTTTGGGTGTTTGCAAGAGCATCTCAGAAAGAAAGTTTGAAGTGGCTTTTAAAAAAGCGAGAAATTTGCTTAGAAATCATAGAAAAAATCTGTCTGACGGTGTAAAGCTTGTTAATGAAATTGGAATAAAAGAAATGGATAACATACAGTATTTCCACGCTCAAGATAGAATAATTGATACGATAGTTGGAATTGTCGCTGGAATGTGCTACTCAATTGCAAAATTAAACAAACCAATAATAGCCTTTGCAAAATCAGATGATGGAATAAAAGTATCTGCCAGAGCAACTCAAAATCTTGTAGAAAGAGGTATAAATTTAGCTGAAGCAATGAGGTTGGCTGCAGAAAAAATTGGTGGAAAAGGTGGTGGGCATAGTATAGCAGCTGGTGCAATAATCCCCGAAGGAAAAGAAGAAGAATTTTTATTTGAATTAAATAAAATAATAGGAGTGCAGTTCAAAAAGTAAATTTTATTTTCTCAAAAACAATATTACTATTGCTCCGCCCCTCACGCCCGGGTGAAAAGCATGATCCCGGGCCGGTTGGCGGAGCTACATTCAACCTTTAAACCAGTAGTCCATCAATTTTATTCCATCAACCAATCCAAGTGAGCCTTTTTTACAGCTTCTTTCAGTGAAAACTTTAACATCATCTTTTTTCTTGCCGTAAATTAAAAATGGGACTGGTTCGCTAACGTGAGTTCTCTTCTCAACAGGTGTTGGATGATCTGGAAGTAACATAATAGATATTTCCTCTAAATCTACTCTATCTATAATATATCCTACTATTTTTTCATCGTAAAGCTCTATAGCCTCAACTTTCAAATCGTAGTTTCCTTCATGGCTAACTTCATCTATTCCCTCTAAATGTAAAACTACAAAATCATCACTTTCAAGTGATTTTAATGCAGATTTTGCCAACCCTCTATAGTTAGTATCTATATAGCCAGTTACTCCATCAACTTCAACAACTCTCATACCCAAGCCTCTACCAATTCCCTGAAGTAAATCCACTTCAGATATCATAACTCCTCTCGTTCCCCTAAGCTCTCTAAGCTTAGGAAAGTTAGGTATTCTCCCACCACTCCAAGGCCAAGCCATATTAACTTTATCAGTAACGTCTGGCAAAATTTCCTTAGAAAGATTCATAAATTCTAAAAGCAATTCAGCTAATTTACCTCCTGTAGGTAGATAATCTTCTATCTTTTTCCCAATAATATCGTGAGGTGGATAAGTTTTTACTTTAACATCTAAATCTAAATCTACAGCTAATATATGCCTATAAGATCTACCACAGTAAACTTTAAAATTTTTTAAATTTTCTTCTAAAGCAGAATTTAAAGCATTAACTGCAATATTAGCCTCCTTATCACTTATCCTATTTCCGCTATAATCTACCATAATACCATTTTCTGTGTAAACGAGATTGCATCTAAAAGCCATCTTTGTATTTATATTCCTTGCCAAAGCTTCTATTGGCCCTCTACCCGTGTAGTATTTCCTAACGTCGATTCCAAGTATTGTTAAGTTTGCAACATCACTTCCCGGTTCAAATCCATCTGGAATTGTTTTAGCAATTCCACAAACCCCTTCTTTTGCGAGAAAATCCATATTGGGAGTTTCAGCTTCCTCAAGCGGTGTTTTTCCAGTTTTGGGATTTTTCCAATCAGCCATTCCATCTGGTATTAGCAAGAGTTTTTTCATTACGTCGATTTTAATTTATTCAAGGTTCTTAATTTTTATCTTTATTTTTATCATTCCAAACGTAGTGTTCAACATCTACCCCCAATAAAGATATGGCTCTACAGGCTGTGTATTCAACTATATCCTCTAAGCTCTTCGGTTTTATGTAAAAAGCTGGTACAGGAGGCATAACAATTGCACCAACCTCACTCAGCCTTAAAAGAGTTCTTAAATGGTTAGTGTGTAATGGTGTCTCTCTAATAAGTAATACAAGAGGTCTTCTTTCTTTTAAAGTTACGTCAGCAGCTCTTGAAATTAAAGTATCTGTAATACCGTAAGCTATACTCGAAGCTGTTTTTATACTACATGGTGCAATAATCATACCATTATGGCAAAAACTACCACTGGACAAACAAGCACCGATGTCTTCGTTAGAGTAAATTCTAAAAGACAGTTTTTCTATATCCGAAAATTCAATTCCTTCTACTTCCATAGTTAATTTTGCTGCATCTGAGACTATTGTATGTACTTCTACATTTAAATTTCTAAGAATTTCAAGTATTTTTAATCCATAAATCTGCCCAGATGCACCGCTAAAAGCCAATACAACTTTCACAAAAAACTTTTCGCATGTATTATATATAAATACTGCTTAATAAAATGTCGTGAAGCTCAAGATAGTTAAAGATGAAACTTCATTCATTGTATTTAAAATTTTAAAAAATGAGTTAGCCTCAGGAAAAGAGATTTCAAAGAAACTTGGTATAAGCAGAACAGCTGTTTGGAAGGCTGTAGAGAAATTGAAATATGCAGGATATACAATAGAGGGAAAAAGAGGCTTAGGTTATCGTTTAATTTCAAATCCAGAGTTCTCAGTCTATGAAGTGGCAGAAATTTGTTTTTCAAATGGATTTGAAGAATTCTATTTTTTTGATATAGTTGATTCAACTAACACTTTTTTAAAAAATTTGCTATCAAAAAGAGAAGTAAAAGCCGTAGCAATTGCTCTCAGGCAAACATCTGGAAGAGGTCGGTTCGGCAGGAAGTGGATAAGCGAAAAAGGTGGATTGTACATGTCTCTATGTTTCCCTTTAAACTACATTAAAGCAGATGTTAGTGACATATCTGCTATAACTTTAACTTCAGGAGTTGCTGTGTGTAAAGCGATAAGTGAAATAACACCCGCATCAATTAAATGGCCAAACGATATACTAATAAATGGGAAGAAAGTCTGTGGTATCTTGTGTGAACTTTGTGGGGAAACCGAGAACCCATGGATAGTAATTGGAATTGGTGTAAATGTAAAAAATGAGTTACCAAAAGATGTGAATGCTACAAACTTAATAAACTATGGAGTTGATATTGATGAAGTTTGCAAGCTAATACTGCTTAGATTGTTTGAATATCTGAAAAAAGATTGGAAATATATAAGAAAAGAATGGTTAGAACTTGCAAAACCAATGATTGGTAAATATATAAAAGTTAAAACACCTAATAAAATATATACGGGAATTGTAAAAGGTATAGATGACAGAGGAGCTTTAATTCTTGAAAAAGATGGTAAAGAAGTACCAATTTTATCTGGAGACTGCTTACTTGTTAGGGGGTGATAAAAATGAAAAAAGAGAATACAGTAGATGTTGAATGCCCAAACTGTGGAGAAAAGCTCAAAGTTGTTGAGAAGCTGGAAAAGAATGAAAGAGCTATATACTTTTTAGAATGTCCCAAATGCGGTGGAAAAGGAAAATTAATAAAGATTGGAGAAATTGGCACGGAAATACTTGACTTTGAATAACTATTTTTTATCTTTAAACTTACCAACATTAGATAGGAAAGCTAAGTAAGCATCTAATTGGATTCTATCATTAGCACCTTCCGTTAATCTGAAATCAACTTCTCCAAGCCTATCTATAAGTATCACTTTGAGTTTCTCATCCATACTGGAAGATACTATTTCCCTAAACAGTTGAGAGACTACATCTTCACCACTCATACCATATTCAACCATAAGTTTGTCAAGCATATCTCTTGCCTGCATAAAGTTACCACTCAAAGCTACATCCAATAAATTTCTTATTTCCTCAGGGCGGGCTGTAGCTGTTATTTGATATATAGCATTTGCATCAACTTTCTTATTCAGTGCTGCAGCACCCTGTAAAGCGTTTATAGCTTTTCTAAAATCACCTCCAGAAACGTAAATCAATGCCTCTAAACCATCCTTAGTAATTTTTACACCCTCTTTCTTACATATTTCCATCAATCTCTTTTTCATAGCTTCAGGTGGAATTGGTTTAAACTTGAAAACTGCACACCTCGATTGAATTGGCTCAATAATTCTGCTAATGTAATTACAACTCAAAATAAACCTACATATTTTTGAATACATTTCCATTGTTCTTCTCAGAGCCGCCTGAGCGTCAGCAGTTAAAGCATCTGCTTCATCGAGAAAGATGATCTTGAAAGGAGCATTTATCGGTGCTGTTCTTGCAAATTCTTTTATTTTATGTCTAACAACATCAATGCCTCTTTCATCACTTGCATTCATTTCTATGAAGTTATCTCTCCAATTTTCACCAAACAAATCTCTTGTTAGAGCTATAGCACTGGCAGTCTTTCCTGTCCCCGGAGGACCAGCAAAAAGTAAATGAGGTATGTTCTTCTGCTCAACATAACCTTTTAATCTTGCCACAACTTCTTCCTGATCAACTATTTCATCAAGAGTTTTAGGCCTATACTTCTCAACCCATATTTCATACTCAGCAGTCATTGAGTTTAACACAACAAAATAGTATTAAATGACTTCGTATTTGATAGATCATACAACAAAAATATTAAAAAATATAAAATCAAAAAATTAAGATGTAGAATTAACTTTTGGATACATTTGATGGAAGTGCTGAATTAACTGAGTTACGTTCACTTCACCCTTCTGCTTCACTAAATCTGGAGTTGCGTGGCATTCAAAGCAGTACGGCCTTACACCTACAAAGTTGTGACACCTACCACAGAAGTCGTCGTATGATTTATGGCACTGGAAACACTGTACTAACTGTGTTTTATAGGGTACATCGTAAGTTTTACTTATATAGAATCCTTCTCCCTTTCTTACGTTCATCTCTCTCCATTTAACTAATAACTCCATGTGATCGCTTATCATATAACTTTCACTTTCAACGCAGTGTTTCTTGTTTTTCGGCAATACAAGTTTTGGCGGAGTTATCTGCTCACCCATAGCGGCGTTGTACCATACTGGAAGCGTTACTGCTACAAGAAAAACTATAATTCCAGCAATAACCCACTTAGTGCTATACATAACACATCACTCCTCATTCTTCTTCAGTGGATTTCCTCTAAGATCGAGCTCTCTTTCCTGCTCTTCATCACTCATTATCAGTGCGTTGCCAACGAGTTCCATCATTCCACCGACCTCTACGGGCAGTTTCCAGAACTCAAATAGAGTTGGAAACGCCGCTTTGTCTATAGCACATATGGTGCAGAGGTAGTTTACACCATACCTCTTGTGCACGTGCTTCAAAGCCATAGCTCTTGGCATTCCGCCTCTCATCCTTAATTCCATGACTTCATCAGCTAATAGACCACCACCACTACCACAGCAGTAAGTCTTCTCTCTAATACTGTGTTCAGGCATTTCGTAGAAGTAGTTACAAACGTTCTTTATTACATACCTTGGCTCTTCGTATAGGCCCATACCTCTTGCCGGATTACATGAGTCGTGGAAAGTAACTTTCCAGTGGTCGTTTCTGCTTTTGTCCAAGTTAATCTTTTTGTGTTCAATCAAATCAGCTACAAATTCTGCTATGTGAACTATCTTAGCTTCAGCTGCATTCTCGAAGTACGTTCCAGTTATAGGACTAACAGGATCTTCAAGCGTTTTTGGTGGCGGATTCATTGTTGCCATGAACTGATGTTTGTCTCTCCACATGTGACCGCACTCACCACCAAGAATCCACTTAACCCCTAACCTCTCAGCCTCCTCGTATATTTTATGGCTCAGTTTCTGAGCTAATTCGTAGCTTGCAAAAGTACCGAAGTTACCACCTTCACTCGCATAAGTTGACCAAGTATAGCTGAAACCATACCTTTCTTCAAGCTCGTGGAAGAGCATTAAATAACCCATACAAACGTACCAGTGCGGTGTCGCAAAGTAATCAGCAGATGGCGTTACAAATAAAATATCTGCTCCTTTCTTGTTTATAGGCACTTCAATTTCTATACCTGTTATATCGTAAACATCTTCAGCCACGCTCTGTAATGCTCCAGCTACACCTCCGGGCAAAAGTCCAAGGTGATTACCTGTTCTTGCACAAGCAGCTATGGATATGTAGCTAAACCTCTGAACTGTACCTATGGATTGTAGCATTTCTCTACCTCTCCAGACTATATCTGCAGTGTCAATACCGTAAGGACAGAAAGCAGAGCATCTTCTACAAAGAGAGCACTGGTATAGGTAGTAGTATAGCTCTTTTATTACGTCTTCAGTTAGCTCCCTCGCTCCAGCCCACTCTCCAAATATCTTTCCAACTTTCGTGAAGTACCTTCTATATATACTTCTAAGTAATTCGGCTCTTGCTACAGGCATGTTTTTCGGATCGCCGGTACCTATGTAGTAGTGACATTTGTCTGCACAAGCACCACATCTAACGCATATATCCATGAAAAGTTTGAACTGTCTGTTCTTTTCGAGTAATTCTTTAAATTTGTTGAGGAAAGTTTCTTTCCATCCCTCAGGCAATTTCCAGTCAGGTTCGAGCGGATCCCAGTCTCTGTACGGAATGCCTAACTGCTCTGCATCCCTCTTTAAAATAGGATAGTGATAAAATCCGGGTTTAAAGTCCTTTTCCGTTACTGGTTTGAGCAAATCTCTCCAGCTCGTAAACTTCTGTTCAACTTTAACAAATTCACCGTTTTTCTCTATATCAACCATTTATCACACCTCCGGCTTAACTTTATATCCATTTTCAGCAATCTCATCAAGCTGATCTTTGTACATTTCATAGTACTCCTGCCAAGATATACCATGATATGGTGGGTTCCATGGGTTAATGTGTACATGGGCTCTGTTGTCGTTTGGCATGTTTCTCGTTGGGCTGAAGAACACTCCTGCAAAGTGCATAACCTTGCTGAACGGTAAATATGCTATAGTTATACAAACTAAGCTTAAGTGGAGGAAGAATATCCACCCAATTTGATTAACTACTGCAGCACTTACAGGATGGAAGCTAACAATTCCGAGAGCGACTTCTTTTACTGCATAAAGGTCAACTTTAAAGAAGTACCTCATTAAGTTTCCAGTTATAAGAATTGCTGCCACCAAAGCTAATATTAAGTGGTCAGCCGGATAAGATATGTTTCTTTCTCTTGAACACAGGATTCTTCTTGCCCAGAGCCAGAATAGAGCTACTAAAGCTAAAATGCCAGTTATGTATAGTGCGGGAACGTAAGCTGGCTGTCCATCGAGAGCGTTTATTATGCTTAAAAATCCGGGAACTGGGTTAGCAAAGAATCTTAAATGTCTAAGTACAATTATGAGCATTGAGTAGTGGAACAACAGAGCAAATAGCCACAACCATCTAGTATCTACACCTTTCTGCTTGTCCAACCAGTACCTTGTATTTCTGAATAAACTCCTAAATAGAAATACTTCAACGATCATTCTGCCTATGGTTTCGCACATAGTATATGGGCTGTCTAATCTGTCCTCCCATGTTCTCCTTATGAAAGGTAAAGACTTCTGCTGACCACAAGTTGTTGGTATTTTTAGAGGTACTGGAGATTTTGCCCAGTTAATTATTCTGTTTATGGTGCCAACTATAAAAATTATCCCAGCTATGTATGGAAGTACATCTGCTATAAAGAGTTTTAGATATACTAAGCTCATTCTTCTTCCACCTCCCCTCTTTCAGGCAATATGGCAAATATCTTTAGACCTATGCAGTAAACGAGACAAGCCATAGACATTAGACCTATTATCTCTGCATACTCTACCCAGCTTGGATAGTATGGCACTATCCAGAATGGCCTAAATATCATTCCGGGAACTAAGTCTTTTGGATATCCAAGTCCGGGAGTTATCAGAGAATACCTCTCACCGTAAACAGCTATAGCAACTATGAATCCTGCAATGCCCATACCCCAGTCAGTTTTACCCCAGGGAGTTAGGAGTATCAGCACAGTAAGCAGACAGCCACCAACCTGTATAACCCAGAAGTCCCAAGCATAAGGATAGCGGAAGTCAAAGAGAGCCATGTGTATCGCACCAGCGTTTCCGGGAACGTATGCAGTATCCAGTGCTTCAGCCGCAAAGCAGTACAGTAGTAGTATTGTTAAAGCACCCATTATTTTTGCAAGAACCCACATCAGATTTCTATCTAAGGGTCTGTTTGTCCATTTAAACGTCAAAAGCCACATTGGGATTAACAAACCAAGACCACTAACTATAGCTGAAACTATGAACATTGGTATGGTTAGTGAAGAGTGATACAGGTCAGTTGAATATACGAAACCCACGATACCACCAGTACCGCTGTGAACTAAAACTGCCCAAGCAACTGCAAGAACTGCTAATGCCTTAGTAATTCTGTGCTTTTCACCAAACTGAGCCATCAGATATACAAAACCTATGACGAAGTAGCTGGAATACAGAAAGCTGTTCCAAGAGAAAACGGACGTAGGATTGTAGTGCATTAAAACGTTTAAAGCGTTTTCTGGATTACCTATATCCTGCATAATGGATAACATAGCAGCAACAATCGTTGCAAGAGCAAAAACGCAGGCACTTCTTGAGAAGAACTTGAATTCCGTTTTGCCAAATACCCCAGATAAAGCTGAAACTATTAACGATCCAGCACTTGCACCTATGGTGTAACATATAGCTGCTGTACCAAAGCCCCATGGAACTCTTTGACTTAAGCCAGTTACACAGTGTCCGTAAACCAGCTGTAGATACCATGCGTAAAAGCCCCACATCATTAGAACAAAGAAAATCGCGCAAATTAACCAGTATCCGTTGCTTCTACCATCAATTTTCTTAAACTCAACCATGAGTTACACCTCCTTACAAGTCTTGATAAAAGACCTTTGGCTCAGTACCAAGCCCAGCTCTAAGTCTAACCACTTTAGAAGTCTTGACAATCTTTGAAACTTCTGAATTTGGATCTTTCAGGTTTCCGAAAACAAGTGCATCATAAGGACATACCTGCACACACACGGGCTTTGGATTTTTGACTCCTTCACATCTTTCCATATCAATTAACCATCTACAAAATTCGCATTTCATAGGTACACCATCTTTCCTTATTGGTACTTCTGGATTTATTTTCTCAAGATGCTCTAACGGATCCATGAATGTAAAAGTTCTCGCATTGTATGGGCAAGCTACCATGCAGTACCTACAACCTATGCATCTATGCAAGTCAACAACAACTATACCATCAGGTCTCTTGTAAGATGCTTTTGTTGGACAAACTTCAACGCAAGCTGGATGTTCACATTCCTGACACATCAAAGGGAAAAAGCGCCACTCAGCATTTTCAGTAGATTTAGCAGCTATAATTCTCACCATATAACAGTCAAATCTTGGATTGTTTGGCATTCTTGGAACGTTGTTTGCAAGATCACAGGCTGCAACACAAGGAGGTCTTAAATTTCTAAGAAGTTCGTTCTGTTTGTCGAGAGAGAGTTCATCAAACTTAATTCCTTTTTTCTTTAGAATGTTATTTATACACTTAGTACACTTGTCAACTTGCACAACCATTGCCCATTTGTACTTTGAAAGATCTACCTCGGTTTTTGGCAACTGCATTGCTTTGCTGGTTGCAATTGCTGCTGTACTTGTAGCGAGCAGTATCAGAAATTCACGTCTCGAGGTCACACACCCACCTCCATTTAGGTGATCTATCACTGCCACCTTTACTTAAGCTCCCCACTGCAAAATGCAAAGGGAGCTTTGCAAACTTCTTTTTGCTTTAAGAAGTTAAAGTTTATTAATGTTTTGGTATATATGGTCAAATTAAGCTAATAAAGTAAAAAAAAGCTCAACAAAGCAGATAATATCTCAGCAATAGGTCTGATTATAGGTATGTAAAAATTGAAATTTTGTATGTTTTGGAGGCAAGTCTTAAGTTTAACTGTTTAGGTTACCAAGTTTTAAATAGAGATGTGCCCATGTTAAGAAGGTGATACTCATGGAAGATGTTGATAAGATAATTACCCTTTGCGGTAGAGATTGGGCAAAAGTAGGAGTAGAATTCACGTTTCTCGGTGGAAAAGCTGAGTGCGAAAGTTGTAAATTAAAAAGAACTTGTTTAAGATTGAGAGAAGGGGCAAAATACAAAATAGTCGGATTGAGAGATGGTACACCTCAAGAGTGTCCACTACATGATGAAGGAGTTGTTGCAGTTGAAGTAATAGAATTACCAATAATAGCCCTAATAGACTCTAAAATGGCTGTAGAGGGGGCAAAATTAAACTTTGAAAAGAGGTGCAATAATATAGACTGTCCTATGTACAACTTATGCAATCCAGTAGAACTTAAAGATGGAGATTACGTTGTTGTTGACAAAATTATAGGTGATGCTCCTGAGAAATGTCAGAAGGGTTATCGTCTAAAAGTTGTTGAGTTAAAGAGGTGTGATTAGATTTATTAGATTTTTCTATTATTTCCAAAGCTTCTATTAGTTCTTTCGCCATTTCAGTTAAATTTATAGTTTTTCTTCCAGATTTGTAATTCAAGTTCAACAATCCAGCTTTTTCAAGCCTGTGTACTTTGACATATACTGTTGAATACGGTATTGAGAGTATTCTGGAGAGCTCGGATATGCTTATCCCATTATTTTTTTCTATGGTACGTATCAATTCAAGATCTCTAACAAATAGTTTGATTGCTTCACGCATGTTTTAGTTTTAAGTTAAATAATTTATAAATTTTATGTTTTTTATACATACATGAATAACCAATTTAAATATATTGTATCTCTTCTTCAGATAGTATTACTTTTAACCTAATAATGGTCTGTAAGTTTAATTGTTAATTTAAATTAAAATAGTTTTTAGTTTTTCTTTCTAACAATCAAAAAATTAACATAAACAGAAAAGTTAATATGCCTTACTTGAATTTAAAATATTAAAGATGACAGAAAAAGCAGTATCGCCAATAGTTGGATTTATAATGATTTTAGCAATATTGATTGGAGTTATGGCGATAATACAGAGCATATACGTTCCAGAATGGTGTAAGCAAATTGAAGGTAAAAGTTTTGAAATCTTGTCTTCTCAAGCATCCAAGATACCTGAAATTTTAACATCATCCTCCTCAACAACTATAATTTTGAAAACTGGTATGTCATATCAAAAATATCCTTTTCTTTATACTCCTCCTCCAACAGCCGGATACTTAGAATTCATACCTGAAAAAGTAAAAATAAATGGAACTATAGCTGGAACTAATAAAATTTTTAACAGAAACTTAACTACAAGTGCTATTTATATTAATCCTACATACATTTACTCATCCAACAGATCAATTTTAGTTGAATATACAGCAGTTTTCGAAGATTACGAGTACTCAAAAGTAGTATTAGTTAATCAATCTGCTTTTTCTAAAACAACAGCAGTTATTCCAATAGTTTTTTCAAATAGAACTGTAATATCAGGTGTTAACATTCCACTAAACTTTTACTTAATAAGCAAGAGTACGGGTATTCCTCTCACAAATGTAAACATCAGTATAGAAACAAAAAATCCGGTGTATTGGGAAAATATTCTAAGTAACATATATGGAATTTCAAATGTTAGTTTAAATGGAAGTAATGTTGCATTCAGAGCAACAAGTCTAACTGTATACTTGCCTTGCTGGAGTGTTTCAACAGTTAAAACTACTTCTACACTAAAGAGGTATATTTACGCAATAATACCTTTAAACAGTAAAGTGTATTTAAGCGTTGGAAATACTATACCCGTTAGTTTTATGGTAGTAGATCAATTTGGAAATCCATACTTTGGTGTAAATGTTAGTTCAAGACTAATATATGGTAGCACCAATGTAAGTGTTTTACCATCAAATACAACTACAAACATTCAAGGTGTAGCCACTTTTTACGTTACCGGCTTAAATTCTGGAAATGCTACATTAGAAGTTTTATCGGGAAATGCAAGCGTAAATATAACTATTACAGTTTTACCCTCTCCTACTCCAACTTCGACTCCAGTTCCAGCATCAGTAGAATTTGTTTCGGGAGAGAACAACTTAACATTACTAAGTTTTAATACTTTAAACAACACCTATTCTGCAATTTTGAATGCAAGTATTGAAGTTTTAGATTTAAACGGAAATCCTGTTGCTGGCGTACCAGTAATCATATCTCTAAATGTTTTGTACTATAAAGGAGGAGGCGGAATCTTAGTTGGAAGTAGTACCGCATACACTAAGGTTGTTGTGACGAACAATAATGGAATAGCAAAAATTACGAATGAACCTATAACTGTACCTATATCTACAACTCTATTCTACAAGTATGCTTATACGCAGTTATCTGCTACATGTGCAGGAATATCTACTTCTTACACCAACTACACATCACCAATAGCCGGGTACTTTGGAGGGGGTATTGTACCAATATCTACACCTTACACTATAACTTATCCTTAAACGAGTTTAACTATTAAGGGAGTTACAAACGTCTCTATTGCTGCAGCCAGTAAAAGCAAGGGTATTACGTTTTTTATACATGATTTAACTGCGAACTTAAAATCTTCTCTAATATTGACGTTCTCTCCTTTCAAATTTTTTATGAATCTAACACCAAGCCAACTCCCATAACTACATGCCAACAGTATCGCAGGTATCTCAATAATTCCGTGAGGTAACAAGTACATTAAAGCTTTCAGATATCCAATTTGAGAGCCTTTTACATAGTAAACTACCCCAACTATGTATCCATTAATAAAAACAAAACAAGCAGGAAAGATACCAGCAAAAATGCCTGCTGCAGTAGATATTATCGCCTTTATAGAGTTGTTTAGGAATATCAACATAAAAATTTCTAGAGGTGATAAATTTTTAACGAAAGAAAAAGCCTTTGACAGGCTTTTCATCTGCTCCAATGCAAAGATTGAATTACTCTGGGCTGTATAAAATCCAAGAGTGGCCGAAAAAAAGAATAAAAAAACCATGAATACATAGTGATATATAAGCTTATTTTTCATAACTTATCACCTAAGTGTGGCTCCTTCATCAGCTCCTCCAACGAGCTTCGCATACCTTGAAAGATAACCCCTTAATTCTTTTTCTGGGGGCCTCCAAGCAGATTTTCTTTCTTCAAGTTCACTTTTTTCAACTTTTAGTTCAATTCTTCTTTTTGGAATGTCTATTTCAATTAAATCTCCATTTTCCACCAATGCAATAGTTCCTCCAACCATAGCTTCTGGAGACACATGCCCAATACAAGGTCCTCTTGTAGCTCCGCTAAATCTACCATCAGTTATCAGTGCAACCTTGCTTAGCCCCATCCCAGATATTGCTGCAGTAGGTAACAACATTTCCGGCATACCGGGAGCACCTTTAGGCCCCATATACCTTATTACAACTACATTGCCCTCCTCAATCTCCCCTCCAAGTATAGCTTTAAGTGCTTCCTGTTCTGAATCGTAAACTTTAGCCTCACCTTCAAACTTCATCATATCATCACTAACAGCTGATTGTTTTACAACACATCCTTTTTCTGCAAGATTCCCTTTTAAAATTGCTATGCCCCCCTCTCTATGAAGGGGTTTCTCAACATCTGCAATTATATCTTTATTTCTAATGAATGCTCCATCAGCTATTTCGTAAATCCTCATTCCACTAACTGTAAGTTCGTTGCTAAAGTATTTTCTTGCTTTTTTAATCAACATAGGTACTCCTCCACTCTCATCAAGATCGGCAATAGTGTATTCACTTGCAGGATCTATGGATACGATATGTGGTGTTTTTCTACTTATCTCATCAAACAAATCCAAACTAAGCTTTATTCCCGCCTCTCTCGCTATAGCGGGTAAGTGAAGAACTGTGTTTGTTGATCCACCAACAAGCATGTCCATAGTTATTGCATTTAGAAAAGAATTCTCAGTAACTATATCAGATGGCTTTATATCGTTTTTAACTAACTCCATAACCCTAACTCCACTCATCTTAGCAATTCTAAGCTTCCTCGAAGAACCACAGGGAGAAGTAGAACAGTAAGGCAAACTCAAACCGAGAGTTTCTGTCAAAAGTTGCATTGTATTTGCAGTGTATAAACCCTGACAACTCCCACAATAAGGAGCACAAAAATCTTCATATAATTTAAGCTCTTTTTCATCTATTTTACCAGCTTTAAATTCTCCAGCAGCTTCAAAAGCAGTTTTTATAGTTACTGTTTTACCATTCACTTTTTCAGCCAACATTGGGCCTCCAGTAACAACTATAGCAGGTATGTTCAGTCTAAATAAAGCCATAAGCATTCCGGGAACTATTTTATCGCACGAGCAAACCATTACAATACCATCAAATTTATGTGCTTCCACCATTGCCTCAACAGTATCAGCTATCAACTCTCTCGACGCTAATGCATACCTCATTCCATCATGACCCATTGCTATTCCATCACAAATACCCATTACTCCAAACTCAAATGGAGTGCCCCCAGCAGCACATATTCCTTCTCTAACAGCTTTTGTAAGTTTATCAAGCATCATATGTCCCGGAACAATATCATTGTAAGCATTCGCTATACCTATAAACGGCTTCTCCATATCCTCATCTGTAACACCAGTCGCCTTCAAAAGAGCTCTATGAGCTGTTCTCTCTGGTCCTTTTTTTACTATATCACTTCTCATGATATTGTGATACAATGAAAAGTAATAAATTATTTGTCTTAAAATGCGTTTGAAACTTATTATCACATTGCAAAACTTTAAATACTTAATCATAAAATAAAAGCTTAAACCTATCAAATAGGTATAAACCTACAAGAGGGGGTGCAAAAGTTGATACTTCTAATAGACAACAGAGACTCATTTGTTTGGAATTTAGCAGAATATGCATCACTATTTGATAAAGTAGATGTAGTTTCCAATACTATATCTCTTAAAGAAGTGAAAAAAATAGATCCTGATGGAATAATAATATCCCCCGGACCCGGATCTCCAGAAAGTAAAAGAGATGTAGGGAATAGCCCAGAAATAGTTTTAGAAATGGATGTCCCAATCTTAGGTGTTTGCTTAGGACATCAAATAATAGGACATGTTTTTGGTGGGAAAGTTGGAAGAGTGAAACCTCTTCACGGCAAATATTCCTTAGTAAAACACGATAATAAAACAATATTTGAGGGCGTAAAAAATCCTATTAAAGCTGGCAGATACCATTCTCTTGCAGTATTGGAAGTGCCAAAATGCTTAGAGATTTCTGCAGTATCTGAAAAAGATGGAATAGTGATGGGTCTAAGACATAAGAAAAGATGTATTGAAGGTGTGCAATTCCATCCAGAAAGTGTTTTAACAGAATTTGAAAGTGGAGAAGGACTAAAAATAATAAAAAATTTTGTAGATATTTGTAGGGGAAGAAAGTGATGTTTGAAGACATATTTGTAAAGATATGTGGAGTTAAAAGTATTGAAGAGTTAAAAGTTGTAGAGAAGTATGCAGATGCGACAGGAGTAGTAGTAGAGTGCAAATCTAAAAGAAGAGTTGAATTAGATAGGGCAAAAGAAATTATAGACAATTCAGAAATTCCCGTTTTTGCAGTTTCAACTGTAAAAACTTTTGAAGAATGGGAAAAAATTTTAGAAAAAACAAATGCCAAATTTGTTCAAATACATTCCGATATAAATGCAGAAGTTGTAGATAAAATTAAAGAAACTGGTGTATATGTTATGAAAGCTTTTAAAGTTCCAAAAAATAGTTTAAACCCAGAAAAAGATGCAGAACTTTTAATAAATAAGATAAGATCGTTTAAAGTTGATAGAGTTTTGTTAGATACTGGTTGTGGTAGTGGAGAGCTGCACGACCTTAGAGTTAGCAAAATTGTCTCATCTAAACTACCTATAATCCTTGCAGGAGGTTTAACTCCAGAAAATGTTGAAGATATTATTAAAACGGTAAAACCTGCTGGAGTTGACGTTTCAAGCGGCGTAGAAAAAGATGGAATTAAAAATGAGTCTCTTATAAAAAAATTTGTAGAACAAGTTAGGAGGTCTGTTTTGTGAAGTTTGGAGAGTTTGGTGGACAGTTTGTACCTGAAGTTTTAATCCCTCCTTTGAAGGAGCTTGAAAGAGAATACAACAGGCTAAAAAAAGATGATAGCTTTATCAGAGAGCTTGACTACTATTTAAAAGTCTATGCAGGAAGGCCCACTCCACTCTACTTTGCAGAAAACCTAACAAAGCATACAGCTGGAGCAAAAATATACTTAAAAAGAGAGGACTTGCTTCACAGCGGAGCCCATAAAATAAATAACACCCTTGGGCAGGCTTTACTCGCTAAACATATGGGAAAAAGTAGATTAATTGCAGAAACTGGTGCTGGACAGCATGGTGTGGCCACAGCTATAGCTGGAGCATTATTTGGTCTGAAAACAGAAGTTTACATGGGTAGTGAAGATGTAGAAAGACAAAAACCTAACGTATTTAGGATGAAATTGCTGGGAGCTGACGTAATTCCTGTTGAGAGTGGAAGTAGAACTCTAAAAGATGCAATTAATGAAGCTTTAAGAGATTGGGTCGCTACCTTTGAATATACTCACTATCTCATAGGTTCAGTCGTAGGACCACACCCATATCCAACAATCGTCAGAGATTTCCAATCTGTCATAGGAAAGGAAGTGAAAAAACAAATTCTTGAAGTAGAGGAGTCTTTACCTGATTGTATAGTAGCTTGTGTAGGTGGAGGAAGTAATGCAATAGGAATATTTCATCCGTTCATAGAAGATAAGTCCGTTAAACTTGTTGGAGTTGAAGCTGCAGGAAAAGGAATAGAAACTGGAAAACATTCCGCATCCATCTGTGCTGGAAAAAAAGGTGTTTTACACGGAATGTTGTCTTACTTCTTACAGGATGAAGATGGACAAATAGCCACAACTCACAGCGTAGCTGCTGGACTTGACTATCCGGGAGTTGGCCCAGAACATGCATGGTTAAAAGAAATAAACAGAGCTGAATACGTTTCAGTTACAGACGATGAAGCTCTAAAAGCATTTTCTCTACTTTCAAAATTAGAGGGAATTATCCCTGCCTTAGAGTCTGCACATGCTATAGCTTATGCGGTAAAGTTAGCAAAGGAAATGAGCAAAGATGAGATAATAGTAGTAAATCTTTCGGGAAGAGGAGATAAGGATTTAGAAATAGTTATGAAGTTACTTGGGGGGTATTAAAATATGGATCCGTGGCTTATTACATTTATAACTGCTGGAGATCCTTCTCCATCAAATACCTTAGATTATATGATTGCCTTAGAAAAAAATTCAGATATTATAGAGCTTGGATTGCCTTTTAGTGATCCTATGGCAGATGGTCCAACAATTCAAAAAGCAAACGTAAGAGCTTTGAAAGCTGGAACAAAAGTTAAAGATGTTTTTTCAATAGTCAAAGAGTTTAGAGATCACTCGGAAAAGCCAGTTGTGTTAATGACTTACTACAACCTAATTTACGTAAAAGGAGTTGATAATTTTGTAAAGGAAGCTAAAAACTGTGGTATAAATGGAATGATAGTAGTAGATTTGCCAGTAGAAGAAAGTTCAGATTACTTGAAAGCATGCGAAAAATATGGAATGGGTACTGTATTCTTAGCTGCTCCGAACACACCAGAAGATAGACTAAAGCAGATAGACAAAGTTAGCTCTATTTTCGTATATCTCGTCTCCCTATATGGTACCACTGGAGCAAGAGATAAAATACCGGAAACAGCATTTAATTTGATAAAAAGAGCAAAAAGCATATGTAAAAAACCAGTATGCGTTGGATTTGGAGTTTCTAAAAAAGAGCATGTAAAAGAGCTTGTGAATGCTGGAGCAGATGGTGTTGTTGTTGGAAGTGCAATAGTAAAAATAATAGAAAAATACAGAGAAAATGCTGCCGAGAAACTTGAAGAATTTACAAAAGAATTAAGAGAAGGGTTAAAAGAAAGTTTAACTCAATTTCGATAGACATCACTTAGATTGACGTTAATTTTTTCACTTATTAAATCAACCACTTCACTTAAAACAGCCAACAGCCTATTGTAGGCTTCCACAAAATCAACAACACTCTCCATAGCATTAAGTTTGTACTGCATCGCAGTTAGTTCGTTTAACAATTCTTGATCAAATTCACCAGATAGTTGTTTTGCCACAAAATCTTGTTGCTTTCTTTTAAATTCGTTGAGTAGTTTTTGTGCAACTTCATCATCTTTCAATCTTTTTTCCATTTCTACGAACTCTTTATGTTCTTCTAATTCCATTATAGCTTCTGCCAATTCTAAGGCTTTATTTCTAACGTTTTCTTTGAGCATAATTTTTAAAAAAAGGTTAAAAATATAAATTTTTAGATTTGTTTAACAACCAATTGTAGAGTTTGTAATGTTCATGAGCAATATTTACCCACTGTGTTTCTGCAGCATAAGCATATAATTCGTGCATGTAAGAAACGGTAAATTCATAATTGCTAATTAACCATTTTATTTTATTAGCAAGTTCCTTTGCATTAGATGAAGGAACTGTTAACCATGGAGAATGCTGACATAGTTCTACAAGCCTTGGAACTCTACTACCTACAATTGGTTTTAATCCACCCATCGAAAGGTGAAGTATCCCACTAACTGCATATGAACCGGGTTTATCTTTATAAGGTAAAATTACAGCGTCAGCAAGGGCAACAACTTTTAGAATTTCATCACTTGATAGGTATCTCTCAATAAGTATTGTTTTTGATTTGTAACTTTCAACAAGCTCTCTAACTACATCATCTTGTGGTTCTCCAGCAAATATTAAAGTTAATTTTAGATTTTCAAGTCCGTCGAGAGCTTCAAGAAGAGTATCTACACCTTTATCTCTTCTCATAAAACCAGGTATTGCACATACAAACCCCTTAGGATTGCTAATTCTTAAACTTTTAGCGAGGTATTTCTTAGAATAGCCGAGGTATGGATTTATTAGAGTACCATGGGATATACTGTGTATTTTTGCTGCATCAATTCCTTGAACTATTAATTCAAATTCTTGCAAATCACTATGGACAATTACCGCATCCAATTTATTTAACTCTCTTTGAAATTCAAGAGCTTCTTTAAGCAAAGTGTATGGATGATGTACTGTATGCATCGTTATTACTCCAGATTTGATTAATCTTTCTTCTTTTGCTTCATTAATTACATTTATTATTTTTTTATTAGTTCCAAAAATACCATACTCGTGCTGAAGGTGTAGAACTTCAACTTTTTCGTTAGCTAATGCGTCAATTAAGTTTGAGTAATCTCTTTCAAATCTACTAAAACAAGGTATTACTTTAATATCCGAATCGTAGTAAGTGTTTTCAAAACTCTCATTAGTCGTAAAGACGACCACTCTTAAATTTGGATTTAGGAATTTTAATGCTGAAATTAAAAATTTTGAGTATTCTGCTATTCCGCAATGAGTTGGAGGATATCTCGTAACGAAACCAATAGCCTTCATAATTTAATGTTGTATTTCACCCTAATAATATTTTACAAAAGCTTAAGTTATGAATAGCAATGTTTCAAGCATGGTCAAGATATACGTAATATACAACTTTGGACAGTACAATCACCTAATACAGAGAACTTTGAGAGACATAGGAGTTGATGCCAAGCTCGTTGAGAATACAACGCCAGTAGAAAAATTAAAAGATGCAGATGGAATAGTATTAGGTGGAGGGCCCTCTCTCGATAGAACTGGAAGGTGTGAAGAGTACGTAAAAGAGTTAGATGTACCCATACTTGGAGTTTGTTTGGGTCATCAGTTATTGGCAAAAATGTTTGGAGGAGTTGTGGGAAAGGGAAATGTTGGGGGATATGCAGAAGTGGAAGTTAGAATTTTAGAAAAGAATGAAATATTCGAAGGAATACCTGAAAAAATAAAAGTTTGGGCAAGTCATTCTGATGAAGTAAAAAAATTGCCTGAGTGTTTTAAATTGCTTGCGACATCAGACGTTTGTGAAGTTGAGGCTATGAAGCACAAATCAAAACCAATATATGGAGTGCAGTGGCATCCAGAAGTCTATCACACTGAAAAAGGAGAAGAATTTTACAGAAACTTCGTGAAAATCTGTAAAAAATAACCATATTATATTACGTAAACTTCACCGTTCTTGGGAGCGTAAGCATCTATACCCACCTCATCTTCAATCCATTCAGCAAATTTTTCACATTCTTCGCCGTGAACTGTAAATACTACTTCAACACCCTTATCTGCTGCAAATTTTACAAAATCTTTTAACTGCTCATCATCTGCATGAGCGGAGAAGTCGTATTGTTCAACGCCCATTTTGAGTTTTACTGTTCTCATTCCGAGATTGAGCATTCCGGTTTTTAGTGCCATATCGCCATTGGTACCTTCAACTTGGTAGCCTGTAAGCAAAATCTTGGACTTTTCATCGTTGTACAATCTTGATATGTAAAACATGGCTGGTCCACCATTCAGCATACCTGCAGTAGTTACTATAGCCGCCGGCTCTTCTAAAACTTCTTCTCTTTTACCTCTTTCAACTGGAATAGCTTTTCTCAAAGCCTTTTTTAGACCCCTTACACTTCTTATGTACTCTGGGTATTCTTCAAGAATTTTGCCCACTTCTTTGCCCATTCCATCAACGTATGGCGTAATTCCATGTTTTTCAAGAATCATTAGTATTTCCTGCGTTCTACCTACTGCAAAAGCTGGAATTATAGCGTGTCCACCCATATCAAGTGTCTCAATTACACTTTCTACAAATTCCTTTTCAAGATCTTCTCTATCTGGATGAATTATACCATAGTAAGTACTTTCAAGAATAAGAATGTCTGTTTCAGGAAACGTCAAATCAGCCTTATTCATAAGCTTAGTGTCCTCAAGCTTGATATCACCAGTGTACAACACATTTATATCCTTAGACATGTGAACCATTGCACTTCCCGGAATGTGCCCAGCATTGTAGAGTGTTACTTCCCAACCTTTGACATCAAAAGGCTCGCAAAAATCAACTTCGACTATACTTTCATCAAATTGTCTAAATTCCCTCTTCGTAAAAGGTGGACATTCCATTATATTCATGGAATCCTTAAGTAGTATGTACGATAGTGTCCTTGAAGGAGGAGTCATGTAAATATTTGGCCCAAAATCTACAAGATTTGGTGCTACTCCAACATGATCAAGATGAGCATGAGTAATGACTACATCCGAAGGAGAAACTCCATTCAGCGGGAATTCGGGAGGAGATGATGGTTTCATACCGTAATCTAACATTACACTATCCACTAATACTGCCGATCTTCCAACTTCTCTGCAACCACCAAGGAAATGTATCACAGCCATTCCTCTAAGGGTTTATAGTTAAGAATATATATTTTTTGGTGTTGCAAAATGAGTTAAACAACGAGTTAAATATTGTCTTAGCAAAATTTTTAAGTCTTTTTATTTTTAGGAAATACAAATCCTAAGGATTCTCACTATAATTGCTTAAAATTTTAAAGGGAGGTGATACCAATGAAACTGTGGATCATAGGAGCCTGTGGAATTGTTTCAACTACCGCAATGGTTGGTGGAAAAAATATAGAAAAAGGCTTAATAGAGAAAACTGGGTTAGTTACAGAGTTACCCTACTTTGAGGGTATTGAGAAATATGCTCCGCTTAAATTCGATTTTGGAGGACACGATATAAGGCCAATAAAAAATGCTTATGAAGCGGCACTTGAGCATTGGGAATTAAATAGACACTATGAAAGAAGTTTACTCAACAACGTTAAAGAAGACTTAGAAAAAGTAAAAATTTGCAAGGGAACAGCTTTAAACTGTGGCAGTGGAATAGAAGAACTTGGGAAGATAGAAACTTTGGAAAGTGAAAATCTTACTCTTTCAGAAATTGTCGAAAGAATAGAGAAGGACATTAAAAAATTTGCTGATGATGAAACTGTTGTAATAAACGTCGCTTCTACCGAACCTTTGCCTAAGAAATGTAAATATCACGAAACACTCGACGACTTCGAGAAAATGATAGAGAACGATGAAAAAGAGTGTGCAACAGCAAGCATGTTGTATGCCTACGCTTCAATAAAGCTTGGAATTCCGTATGCAAACTTTACACCGAGTGTTGGATCAAGCATACCAGCACTAAAGGAGTTAGCAATAGAAAAGAAAGTACCACATGCTGGAAATGATGGAAAAACAGGTGAGACTCTCGTAAAAACAACTCTCGCACCAATGTTCCTATACAGAAATCTGAAAATAGTTGGTTGGATGAGCTACAACATACTTGGAGATTTAGATGGAAAAGTACTATCTCACAAAGATAACAAAGAAAGTAAAGTAGTCAGTAAAGACAAAGTATTAGAAAAAGTCTTAGGTTATTCCCCATACAGTATAACAGAAATACAATTCTTCCCAAGCTTAGTGGACAACAAAACTGCTTTTGATTTTATTCACTTCCAGGGATTCTTAGGAACTAAAATGAAGTTCTACTTTATCTGGGATGGTATAGATGCAATAGTTGCTGCACCTCTCATAATAGACATAGCAAGATTTCTTTTGTTTGCTAAAAAGAAGAACTTGTATGGCGTAGTAAAAGAGCTTGGCTTCTTCTTTAAGAGTCCTATGGAAACAAACATTGTAAATACACACGAACAATTTGAAATATTGAAGAAGTGGTTCAAAGATTTAGTTTAATAAGTTTGGTGGGCGTATGAGGGAGTCCAGATTCGTGAGGGAAACTAAGGAAACAAAAGTGGAAATTTTTTTAAACTTAGATAGTAAAGGCGAAATAGAGATAGACACTGGAATTCCTTTTTTTGATCACATGCTAAAAAGTTTTGCGAAACACTCAAATCTTAGTTTAAAGTTGAAGGCTAAGGGAGATTTGGAAGTTGATGAACATCATACTGTGGAAGATGTGGCTATAGCTCTTGGAAAAGCGATTAATATGGCTTTAGGAGATAAGAGAGGTATTAAAAGGTTCGGATATTCAATAGTTCCAATGGATGATGCTGTTGCTATATGCGGAATCGATATTAGTGGTAGAGGTTACTTAAATCTTGAAGGAGTAGTTTTAGATTCCGGTATAAAAGGAGAAAATTTTAAACATTTTTTTGACTCTTTATGCAGAAATTCAGGAATAAACATGTATCTAAGCGTTAAGGGTGAGAATTCTCACCATATTATGGAAGCGGCTTTTAAAGCATTTGCAGTTGCATTTCTTGAAGCGAGAAAAATTGTAGGAGAGGATATTCCAAGCGTTAAAGGTGTGATATGACTGCAATAATGGTTGCAGGTACATCCAGTAATGCTGGTAAGTCTGTTATAGTAGCAGCATTATGCAGAATTTTTAGTAAAATGGGATACAATGTAGCACCATTTAAAGCTCAAAATATGAGTTTAAACTCATATGTAACAGATAACGGGAAAGAAATAGCAATATCTCAAGCAATACAGGCAAAAGCTGCAGGAATAAATCCAAACGAAAAAATGAATCCAATACTACTAAAGCCAAAGGGAAACTACTCTTCTCAGTTAATAGTTATGGGCGAAGTTATAAAAGATGTAAAAATCGATGAGTACTATTCAATGATTCCTACACTCGAAAAAATTGTAGAAAATGCTATAAGAGATTTGGAAAGGGAATTTGATTTAATAGTAATTGAGGGTGCTGGCGGAATTGCCGAAATAAATCTGTTTGATAGAGATCTTGCAAATATAAAAACTGCCAGAATAGCAAAACCCAATATAATGATAGTTGGGGATATTGAGAGAGGTGGTGTTTTTGCATCTTTGTATGGCTCTTATGCTCTTTTACCAGATGATATAAAAAAAATGGTAAGATGGTTTGTTATAAACAGGCTAAGAGGAAAAGCTGAGATCTTAGATAGCGGTATAAAAAAATTAGAAAAGTTAACTGGAGTTAAAGTTGTTGGAGTAATACCATACATTGAATCAGTATTCTCAGAAGATAGTCTGTGTATGGAAGAATGGAGAACGGAGAATTGCAAAGTTGGAATAGTTAAACTAAAAAGAATATCTAATTTTACTGATTTTGAGCCTATAAGAGAAGTATGCAAGTTCGTATCCTCCAAAAACAATTTAGAAGATTTAGAAGTTCTAATCATTCCTGGAAGCAAAAATACAATAGAAGATCTGAAAGACTTAAAAGAAAAAGGATTTGAGGAAAAAATTAGAAAATTTTCAAAAAGTAAACCTATCATAGGAATTTGCGGTGGGTATCAAATGCTTGGGAAAAAGTTAATTGATTTTGGTGTTGAACAAAGTAGAGCTAATTTGAAAGGTTTCTCTTTGTTAGATATAGAAACAAAATTTGATAACTATAAAAAAATATGCAAAAAAGTAGAGAGAGTAGTTATTGGAAACGGAGCAATAATTGAGAAGATAAAAGGTAAAAAAGTAAAGGGTTACGAAATACACAAGGGAATTACAAAAGTAATGGGAAAGAATGTTTTTGAGGGTGAAGGTTGTGTTAGTGAAGATGGTTTGGTATGGGGTACATATACTCACGCTTTATTTTGGAATGAAAATGTAGTTAAAGCCCTTTCAAAATATCTCGGAGTTAAAATTCCTTTTACACCTTATGAAGAGAGAATTGATAGTTTTGTGAGCGTATTTGAGAATCACTTAGATTTAGATAGTATCATGCGAGTACTTTTTTAACAGATTTCCAAACAATTTATCCATGAGAGGATTAATTTTTGCGTTAATATCCGCAATTTTATGGGGTATAGCTCCACTTTTCGATAAATTGGCAATATCAGACTCAAAAGTGTTGCCCGTTCCCGCAAACGTTATTAGATGTATTGGAGCATTATCTATGCTGTTTATCTTAGCTTTACTAACTGGAGAATACAGTTTTTCAGCTATTGACATCAAAAGATTTTCGCTTTTAGTTATAGCTGGTGCAATTGCTGGAGGAGTGGCTATGGTAACATACTATAGAGCTTTAACTACTCTTGGAGCTGGTAAAACAGTACCTCTAACATCAATATATCCTCTAATAACAGTTGTTCTTTCAGCTTTAATTCTTGGAGAAAAAGTAAATTTATCGAAAGCAGTGCTTGGAACAATTCTTATAGTGTGTGGTGTTGTGTTAGTAATGTACTCTTGAAGGTGAAAATATGGATTTAGAAGGATTTGTTAGAAGAATGCTTGGACGTATGGATGAAAATGAGATAATAGATACTCTATCAAAAAGAATAGCTGAAATAAAAGGAGATTATCCAGAAAATTGGATAGATTTTGCAAAAGCTGTATTATTTGAAGTTAAAAATGCAGAAAAAGCTTCGAAAATGTCAATACTATCTTACTATAAATCTGGAATTAAAGCTGGAGAGGCCGGTGTTGGTAGTAGAGGGGAAGGAGATTTTTTTGTTCATAAGTTAATTTCCGAAATTATTTCGTCAACAGGCATTTCAGGAGTTGTATCAAGTAAAGACTTGGATGATGCTGGGGTAGTTAAAGCAAAAGGAAAATATATATATGTTGCTGTAGACGGAATTCATTCCCGTTTAAGTGAGTTTCCCTTTATTGCTGGATTCCACGTTACAAGAGCGGCAATGAGGGACGTTCTTGTCATGAATTCTACACCAGTAGCAGTTTTTTCAGATATACATATTGCAGATGACGGGGATGTGTCTAAAATATTTGATCATATAGCTGGAATTTGCTCTGTTTGTGAATTAACAAAAGTACCTCTAATAGCTGGTAGTACGTTAAGAATAGGAGGAGATATGGTAATAGGAGAAAGAATGAGTGGATGTGTGGGTTGTGTTGGTGTTGGAAATAAGATTTCAGCAAGAAGAAATGCAATGGATGGGGATGTAATACTGATGAGTGAAGGAGCTGGGGGAGGGACAGTGTGCACAGCTGCAATATACTATGGTTATCCAGAGGTTGTAGAGGAAACTCTAAACATAGATTTTATAAAAGCTAGCAGACCCATAGTGGAAAGTGAAATAGATATTCATGCAATGACAGATGTAACTAATGGAGGAATAAGGGGGGATGCAGAAGAAATAGCAAGAGTATCTAAGAAAAAACTTGTGTTTTATGAAGACGAACTTATAAAAACAATAAAACCCAAAGTTATGAAAATGCTTGAAGCTGTTGGAATTGATTATTTAGGTATATCCACTGATTCTTTAATGATTATCTGTAAAGAAGAGGTAGCTGAGGAAGTAAAAAAGTTAGTTAAAAAAGCTAAAGTTAAAATTTACGAAGTTGGTAGAGTTGAAGAAGGAGATACAGGAGCTTACTTGGAAAAAGATGGAAAAACCGAAAAATTGAAACCTAAATTTAGAGAATCAGCATATACACCCATAAAAAAGATTGTCGGGGAAAGCAGACCTGAGAACTTTGAAGAAATTATAGAAAAAATAAGAAAAGCTGCAGAAAAAGCTATAGAAAAGAAATCAAAAATTGTAAGCAAAATTAAGACTTAACTGCTTTTACAAATTCTTCTACCAACTCTCTTTTTAATTTACCATTTCTACCTCCTTCACAAACAGCACCTCTAACACCTATTATGTCCGGTTTAACACTTTTGATTAAAGGAATATCTTTAATGCCAATACTACCGGCAATGGCACACATTAGACCATGTTCATGTGCGGAATCTACAAATTCTGCAACACTTTGAACATCCATGTAGTCAAAAAGTGTTAAGTCCTTACCTAAGGTATCCACCATTACAACATCAGCTTCACTTGTAGCAGCTACTTCTACCACCTCAAACGGACTTAAAGTTTCTGACCTATAGTAGTCTGCATAAGATGCAATTACAGCATTTTTTTCATTCTCCTTTACTGATTTAACAAAAGCTTTTGATAATTCCATAGCTTGCTTAGTTGTTTTTACAATCAAACCTACTTTAATATAATCTGCCCATATTGAAGCTGTATAAGCTGCAAGAGCTGCTGTTCCGGGCTTGTAAATCATATCCCCAATAGCAGCGCTAATTAAAGTGGGTTTTACTGATTCTGAAATTTCTTTGATAATCCAAGGAAAACTTGCACCAAGAGAACCTTCTTCAGGATTTTTAACATCAATTATATCGGCTCCACCGTTTTTTGCTTCTATAGCCTCTTTTAAATTTTTTGGACTTATCAACACTAACATTGACAATACTAAGCAAAATTGCTAATAACTTTTATCAAAGTTAAGTGTATGGAACTATACTTTGCAGTTGATATAAAAGATGGAAAAGTTGTGTGGGGGTGTGGGGGGGAAAGAGAAAAATACGAAGAAATATCAAAACATAGTTTTGTTAAATCCTCAATACCATTAGAAGTTTTAAAAGAAATCAAACCTAAGAGAGTTTACATTGCAGATCTAAACGCTATAGAAGGTAAAGGAAAAAATGACCTCTCATTTCTCAACGAAAAGTACATAAAAATTGCTGCAGTGGATAGAGGTTACAAAAATAAAAGAGATATAAAAAAAGATGGAAAGATAATACCAGTGCTTGGTAGCGAAACTTACGATTTAAGAGAAGTCGTAGATGATGTTTTTGTCAGTCTTGACTTTAAAAATGGGTTTTTAAGCGATATAAATTTAGCTACTGCTATCGAAATCTTAAACTCATACAATCTTAGGGGAGTTATTGTTTTGGATATAAAAAGAGTTGGAAAATTAAGCTTGAATTACAGTTTGATAAAAGAGATTCTTGATGTTTCAACCAACCCTGTTTATGCTGCGGGAGGAATTAAGTGTGTTGAAGATTTGGAAAAATTAAATGAGATGGGTGTAAAAGGTGCCATATTGGCTACAGCAATACACAAAAGAAGAATACCTTTACACTTAATCAGGTAAAAGTTTTAAAAGCTGAAAATAGTTATGCCTGTATGCAATCAACAACAAAAAATGCAGTGGATTACAACTCAGTAGGATTAAAAGTCGGAATAGAAATTCACCAACAGCTAAACACAAAATGTAAATTATTCTGTAAATGTCCTACAACTCATCGCGATCAGGAAGAATCAAATTTCCAGTTTTTCAGGTATTTAAGATCAAAAAAAAGTGAAATGGGTGAAGTTGATAAAGCTGCTGTAGAAGAGGTCAAAAGAAGTAAGAGATTCATATACCTATCCTACGATACGACGTGCTTAGTTGAAAGTGATGAAGAACCGCCAAGAGAAATAAACATGGAAGCCTTAGAGTTGTCACTACTTATAGCCAAAATGTTGCACATGAATGTTGTTGATGAAGTACATGTAATGAGAAAAATAGTCATAGATGGTAGTAATACTACAGGTTTTCAAAGAACAGCTTTAATTGCGTTTGATGGTTGGATTGATGTAGGTGAAAAAATTGGAATTGCTACCCTATGCTTGGAAGAGGAGGCATGTAGAAAAATAGAAGATAGAGGTAGTGAAGTTGTATATTCCCTTGATAGACTTGGAATACCCCTTGTAGAGATAGGAACTAAACCAGATATTAAAACTCCTGAAATGGCAAAAAAGGTAGCTGCCAAGCTTGGAATGATTCTTCGCTCTACAGGAAAAGTAAAGAGAGGGCTTGGAACAATAAGGCAAGATGTAAACATATCTATAAAAGATGGTGCAAGAGTAGAAATAAAAGGCGTTCAAGATTTAGATATACTGGACAAGATAGTTGAATATGAAGTAATAAGGCAGATCTCGCTTCTAAAAATAAAAGAAGAGTTAATAAAGAGAGGAGCTAAAGTAGATAAAAAAATATACGATGTTTCTGAAGTATTTAAAAATACTAAATCCAAAATACTGAAAAAAGCCAAATCCGTTATGGCAATAAAACTTGAAGGTTTCTCAGGATTAGTTGGTAAGGAAATTCAACCAAATAGAAGACTTGGAACTGAGTTTGCAGATATAGCAAAAACTTTTGGACTTGGAGGAATCTTTCATTCAGATGAGTTACCAGCATACGGCATAAGCGAAAAAGAGGTTGAAGAAGTAAAGAAAAGATTAGAGGCTAAAGAGGGAGATGCAATAATTTTAGCAGCTGGAGAGAGCGAGAGAGTTAAAAAAGCTCTATCAAGAATAATAGAGAGGGCTGAACAGTGTTTGCTTGGTGTTCCCGAAGAGACTAGAAAAGCAAATGAGGATGGAACAACCTCCTACTTAAGACCTTTACCCGGTGCTGCCAGAATGTATCCTGAAACTGATGTTCCGCCCGTTAAAATAACTGAAGAAATGCTTAAATTAGAAATACCAGAGCTAATAGAAAATAGAGCAAAAAGATACGAAGAATTAGGATTGTCCAAAGATTTAGCGTTAATGGTAGCAGAATCTCAATTTTACAAGCTGTTTGAAGAATATGTAAAAAAATTGCCTGCAACTGTAGTTGCAAGAGTTATCTATACTGTTCCCACAGAACTTAGAAAGGAGGGGTATGACATAAATGTTCTTGAGGAAAAACACTACAGAATTGTTTTAAAACTGATAGCTGACGGAAAAATTGCAAAAGAGGGGGCTGGAGAAGTATTAAAGAAGATGATAGAAAATCCGGAGATGAGTGAAGAAGAGCTAATAAACAGTGTTGGTGGCCAAAGTGGATTAAAAGAGCTTGAAACATTTATAGACGATTTACTAAACGAAAAAGAAGAGTTGATTAAAGAAAGGAAAATGGGAGCATTTAAACCTCTTATGGGTGAAGTAATGAAAGTGTTCAGAGGTAAAATTGATGGAAAAGTAGTAGCAGAGGTTTTAAAGAAAAAATTAGAGGTAAAGACTAACATAAAATGATCGAAAGAAATTTTAATTTGCAAAGTTTTAATTTACTATGGCGGGAGGGCGAGATATGGAAGAAGTTATTGAGTTGCTTGAGGCTAAACTTGCTGATAGAGAAAGAAAAATAGAGGAGTTGAAAAAAATGAATGAAGAACTAAACAACAAAATTTCTGAAATTTTAAAACTTAAAGAAAAAGAAATTGAAGAAATAAAAAATAGAGTTGTAGAAGAGCTTGCTGTTCAACTCAAAGATGAAATATTAAGCTTAAAAAAAGAAATCGACAATGAGAAAATGCTAAACGAGAGAATAGCTACTCTTGAATCTAAAATACTTGAACTTACAAAAACTATTGAAAGTTTGACAAAGGAAATACTGTTTATAAAGTCAGGTAAGAAGATAAACAATCAAGAACCAGTAAGAAGTAAAGTAAAAGAACACTTAAAAAGCAGTACAAAACTCGAAAAAGAGGAGGAAGAAGAGGACGATATAATAATATGCGACTGATATGTACATTAAAAAGATAACTTTAAAAAATTTTAAATCTTTTAGAAAAAAAGTAGAGATTCCGTTTTTTAAGGGATTTACCGTAATTAGTGGTCCCAATGGAAGCGGAAAATCTAACATAATTGACTCTATTGTTTTTTGCTTGGGTTTATCATCAAGTAAAGCTTTAAGAGCGGAAAAACTGACTGATTTAATTCACAGTGGAAAAGCAAATGAAGCGGAAGTCTCAATAACTTTTGATAACAGTGATGCTGTTCTACCTTTTAAAGGTGATGTTACCGTTACAAGAAAAATAAAAGTTACGGATAAAGGGTATTACAGCTACTATTATCTAAATGGAAAATCTTGCTCGCTATCAGATATACAAGATGTTCTTTCAAAAGCTGGAATACATGAAAATGCATACAACGTCATAATGCAGGGAGACGTTACCAGATTAGCTGAAATGACACCGTATCAAAGAAGAAAGATTATAGATGATATAGCAGGAATATCTGAATTTGATGAAAAAAAAGAAAAAGCAATAGAAGAGTTGGAAAAAGTTAGAGAAAACATAGAAAAAATTGAAGCTGTTCTAAAGGAAGTATCACTACGACTGAAACAACTTGAAAAAGATAGAGATGAAGCAATAAAATATAAAGAACTTATAAATGAGAAAAACTACTATAGCAGAGTTGTAGAAACTCATCATTACAGAATATTAGTTAATAAAAAAAAGAAATTGGAAGATGAAATAAAAAAATTGGAAATTGACAAAGATAGACATGTAGAGAGAATTGCAATTCTTAGTGAAGAAATTGAAAAAATGAATAGAGAATTGAAAGAAATATCTTCTAAAATAGCTGAAATAACTGGTAGCACTTACGATACCATAACTCAAAGAATGATGGAAATTACATCAGAAATAGAAAGTATCAAAAAATCAGAAGAACTTTACTTAAAAGAAATAAGTAGGTTGGAGGAAAAACTAACTCAAGAAAATTTAACCTTAGCAAAAATAGAAGATGAGCTAAAAGAGGCGTTAAAAGATAGAGAAAGAATAGAAATTGAAAAAGAAAGCTTGCAAAATATAGTTGATGATATTTCATGTAAGTTAGAAATCTTGAAATCTAAGATTTCTGAGATTGATTTACAGCACAAAGAGTTAAAGGAGAATTTGTTTAAAGAGAAAGAAGAACTCGAAAAATTAAAGGAAGAGAGAAGCGAACTATTGAGAAAGAAAGATAGGCTTGTTGAGAATGTTAGAATGATGGAAATAAATTCAGAAAATCTAAAAAAAAGAATTTTATCTACAGAAAAAATTATTGAAGAAATTGATTCCAAAATAGAAGATTTTCTTAAAAATATAAATAAAAAAGAGCTACAAGCTGGAAAAATTGTTAGCAAGAGAAATAAGCTTGATAAATTGCTGTTCTCTCTTAGAGATGAAATATCTAATATAGAGGAAAAAATAAAATTCATTGAAATTGAATTAGCAAAAATAAGAGCTGAAATTAGTGCCTTAGAGTCCGGATTTTCTAAGGGAGTGGATTTAATTTTAGAAGCGAAAGAGAGGAGAGCTTTACCCGGTATCTTTGGTACAGTAGCCCAGTTGTGTGAGGTAGATGAAAAGTTCGCTCTCGCTCTTGAAATGGCTGCTGGAAACACTCTCCAATATATAGTGGTAGAAAATGAGGATGATGCTGTTAGAGCTATAAACTATCTAAAGCAGATTAAGGGTGGTAGAGCTACGTTCATACCACTAAGTAGGATTAGAAAAACCTTTGGACAAATAGAATTAAATGAAGAAGTACTGAGCTATCCGGGAGTAATAGACTACGCTGTAAATTTGGTAAAATGTGAAAGAAAATTCAAACCTGTATTTAACTACGTTTTTAGAGAAACGCTTGTAGTTGATAGAATAGAAACTGCAAAAATTTTAATGAACAAATTTAAAGGAAGAATGGTTACTCTTGATGGAGATTTAGTTGAAAGAAGCGGAATTATGAGTGGTGGTTACGCAGATAGAAAGAGAGGGATTCTAATTTCAAGAGAACTTATAGAAAAAGAGAAAAAACTCATGGAAGAATCTACAATTCTCAAAAGTAAGAAATCTGAACTCTTAGCTGAAATAAGCAAGATAGAGGAAGAAAGAAAAGAAGTGCAGAAAGAACTTGACAATATTTCAAGTGAAATTAGAAATATAAAAGAAGAAGTCGATTCAGCTAAAATAAGGAAAGCAAATGAGTTAGAAACTCTAAAAACGTTAAAATCTGAATTTGAAAAAATAGAGAAAGAAAAATCAAAATTACTCTCAGAAATAATTGAAATAGAAAAGAATATTGAAGAAATTTCCAAATATATTAAGAAAAAAGAAGAAAAAATAGCAAAGTTAGAAAATAAACTTAAAGGAAGCGAAATACCTGTTTTAACTAAGAAATACGATGAATTAAAAGAAGAATACTCAACTATATATAAAAGATTGCTAAATGCTGAAAAAAGAAAAGAGAGTATAGATTTTAGAATAAAACAGATAGAAGAGAGAATGAATGAGAAAACTAACGAAATTAAAACTACAGAAAATGAAATAAAAGAACTAAGAGAAAAAATTGAAGAAAATAGAACAAAAATGAAAGAACTTGAAAAAGAACTTGAAATTTTGAATGTGGAAGAGGAAAGAATTGGAAAAGAAGTCAGTGATTTAAGAATGAAAAGAGATGAGATGTTTGAGAAGTGTAGAAAATTGGAAAAAGATAGAGACAATTGCAACTACACAATAACGATGATAGAAGAAAAAATTAAAGCCAAGAAAGAGGCGCTAACTAACATAAATCAAGAAATTGACAAAATAGATAAAGAAAAAATTATAGACGGAGAAATACCGCCAATGAGTGAAGCTCTGAGTAAAATAGAGGAAATTGATAAAAATCTAAGGAATTTTGGCGAAGTAAACATGAAAGCTATACAGGAGTACGAAGAAGTGAAAGTTAGAAAAGATAGATTACTGGGAAAAAAGCTCAATCTTGAAAAAGAAAGGGAAGAAATACTAAATAGAATTGAAAAATACGAAAAAATGAAAAGGGAAGCATTTTTTGAAGCATTCAACGCCATAAAAGAGAACTTCTCGAAAATAATAGAGATACTTACAAACGGTAGTGGAGAACTATACCTTGATGGAGAAGATCCCTTCAACAGCGGACTTAACATTAAAGTAAAACCCTACGGAAAGCCAGTTCAAAGAATAGAGTCGCTTAGTGGAGGTGAAAAAAGTTTAATTGCATTAGCTTTAATATTTTCAATTCAAATGTATAAACCTGCACCATTTTATGCGTTTGATGAGATAGATATGTTCCTTGATGGTGCAAACGTTAGTAGAGTTGCAAAACTTATAAAAGAAAGGTCAAAAGATGCTCAATTCATAGTAGTTTCATTGAGAAAACCTACCTTAGAAATGGCTGATGCAATAGTTGGTGTTACTATGGATAAAAACAACAGTTCAAAAGTTACAGGTATAAAGTTAGCTAAGGAAACTGTAAAAAAAGCAGAAATAAAAGCTATAAGGTGAAAAAATGGAACTACAAGATCCAGTAAAGATGCTCGTAGATATGGCAAAACAGGGTAAGATAGATCCATGGAATGTAGATGTAGTAGAAGTAGCAGACAAATTTCTTAAAGAGTTAGAAGAAGCAAAAAAGTTAGATTTAAGAATTTCTGGTAGAGTTCTACTGTATGCTGCAATATTAGTTAGAATGAAAGCAGAGATTTTGGCGGAAGAGGCAATAGAAGATGAGACTATAGAAAATGTTGAAAGAAAAGAGAAAAACTACATTGATGAAGTTGTAGTTAACGAAGTAATATACGATGAAACAACGATATATGATACATACGAGCCAAGTTTTGACGATTTCGAAGAAGATGAAATTATATCATATTTACTAACACCATCCAGAAAAGTAAGGAGATTTACCACGCTAAAAGATTTACTTGCAGAATTAAAAAAAGCAGAGGTTAAAAAAAGAAGTAAATCTGGAAAAAAGACAGAAAGAGAGAAATTTGAAAAACAAATTCTTGAAACACCACATGAAGAAGATATAGAAGACACAATAAAAAGAGTGGAAAAAGAACTTGTACGTATTTTTAATGAAAAAGGTATTACAATGTTCTCAGAACTTGCCAAAGGCAGAGAAAAAAGTGAAGTTCTATCCTACTATATCTCTCTTTTATATCTATCTTTCAGAAAGAAAATTGAATTAGAACAAAAAAATATATATGAAGATGATATTATAATACTTCCAATTACGGAGGTATCAGATGGAAGAGAAAAATGAGCTCGTGAGAATAGTGGAGGCTATATTGTTCACTGCATCAGAGCCCATTTCTGTGCCAAAAATAGCAAAAGCAGCTGGAGTAAACGTTAAAGAAATTATTGATGCTTTAAAAAAACTTCAAAATGAGTACAAAAATAGAAGCACATCATTAGAAATTATAGAAATAGGTAAAAAATACTTGATGAGAGTCAAACCAGAATACCACAAACACATTGAAAAGCTTAGGGAAGTAGATATGGAAAGAGGTACTTTAAGAACTCTTGCAGTAATTGCAGTAAAACAACCAATAAAATTGTCTAAGCTTGCAGAAATTAGGGGTAATAGATGTTATGAGCACGTAAAAAAATTAGAAGAGCTCGGTTTTATAAAGACTGAAAAATCTGGAAAGACAAAGATTATAACCACTACTAAAAAGTTTGCTGAATATTTTGGAATAAAGACGGACAAGCCAGAAGAAGTTAAAAAATTTCTAATTAAAAAAGATTCTAAGTTAGAAAATTATTTACGTGATAAAAAGTAATAACATCTGATGTTTGAGTTAGATACTGTTGTTGAATGCGTTAAATGGATATGTAAAAAACTAAATGGTAGATACTCTACAAGTGAGGAAGAAGTTGATAGACTAATAGAAAGATTTTTTATCCGGAAAGGAGGATTAAAATCAATTGAAGACTTCAAAATTGCTGTAAAAAAAGCTATTTTTGATGAACCTGTAACACTATCCTGTTTTTTTCCAGATAAAAGAGAAAAAGATGGAATTACATACTACGCAGTACATGGATTCAAGATAGATAAAAAAGCTGTATTAAATGCTATAAAGGCAAAAAGGTTGTTAGACGCATATTATATATCAAAACGCATTTTTTCGGAGTTCTTTGGAGTTGAAGCCATTGAAGAAAAGCCTTACTTAATTTTTGAAAGAGAAAAATACAAATACAAAATTTTCATATCCGAAGTCGAAGAATTAGAGGAAGATTTAGAATATCATTTAAAATATAATAAAAAATTTTTATATGTAGTTGCTTTACTAACCGAAAAAACGCCTCTGCCATTTATAAGGTTTTTCAAGTTGTATTCAGAAAAAATTAGAAGTAAAATGCTTGTGTGGGTAGTAGATATAGATAGAGAGTACGTAAATCCATTTATTGGATACCCTCCTGAAAAAGAGCTGATAGAGAAGTTTAAAAATCCTGAACTCGCTGTTAAAGTTTCCTCGTTATGGAGGGTAAACATTAAAGAAATTGATTAAACAACTATTTCCTTTATTTCTTTGGGGGCTGATGCAAACTCTATCAAGCATTCATATTCAACAATATGAAGCGTTCTCGCGAGCACTATTAAAGAGTGCAATCCCGGTGGATTAAAATCCCTTAACTTACTCAACATATCACACTTCATATAATTGCTTCCACCAACATCCCCAAGAGCTACCGCATACCAGTCCTCCATTCCAGCTTTGAAGAGATAATCAATCGCTTCCGGAATTCTCATTGGTTTTGGATGTAAATCAAGTAAAAGTAGTGTATGAGCATTTATTTTCCAATTTTGTTTAACTACATCAACTGGATATTTTGAAATAATTCCAGAATAAGGGTAACTTACAGTAGCCGTTTTACCAAATCTATAAAATTGAAGCCCAGTTACACAGACTGCAGAAGATATGCTGGATGAATGAATTACTCTAACATCTACTCCCAGCTTTTTGGCTTCAAGTTTTAGAGTTGAGTGTGTTGTTGCAACCATTGGATCTCCGGGAACCAAAATTACTATATCCTTAATTTTTGCTTCTTTAATAATTTTCTCAGAATTTTCCTCCAAATCACTTCTATTAAGTAAATAAACTCTTCTACCTAAGGTTTTTTCTATATCTTCAAGCTTAGAATTTGGTATAGAGGTATAAAATTCAACATAAACTCTATCAGCTGTCTTTGCAGACTCAAAGGCTTTAATCGACATATCTTTAACATCGTGTACACCCATTCCGGCTATAATCAACATGTTTGCCCCTCTCTTTCTATTTCACTAACTTCCTGTTTTATCTTATTTCTATAGACTATCTTAGTTATGGCGAGGCTTATACCGAAGAACAAAACCATTGGAATTGCTACCATCATCTGTGTTAAAACGTCAGGCGGGGTAATTATTGCAGCTATAGTAAATATTGCCACAACAACGTGTCTCCAGTATTTCTTTATTGTAGAATACTTAACAATTCCATTTCCAACAAGAAATATCATTACTATGGGCATTTGGAAAACTATACCAAAAACAAGCAGCATTTTCACAACAAACATTACAAAATCTGAAATTGTATAGTATGATAACACACCTTCGCTTTTAGCCATGTTGAATAAGAATTTCATAAAAACTGGTAGCATTATAACATATCCATAAGTAATACCAACAATAAAAAGAATGATTGATGCTATACCATATTTAACAATTTGACCTCTTGTAAATTCTATTCCTTTAAGTACGTCTGTTCTATCTTTTAAAGTTTTGTAAGAAACATAAATTATGTATGGTATAGCTGCAACTACACCTAAAGCAAGAGATATTTTCATTTTTAGCATAAATCCTTCAAGTGGTGTCCTATATATCAATTCTGCTCCCTTAGGTAATAAATCATGTTTTATTTTCATGACAAGCGGATCGGCAATAAAAGCAAAACTGATAAACCAAACGATTACAACTATTGCAAATATTTTTATTAGTTTTTTTCTTATCATTACAAGGATCTCTGCTAATTCTGTGAGTGTAAATTCCTCCCCCACAAACTTCGCACATAATTCAAGTTATTAAACATTTATCCAGATCTAAATTATTTTTAAACTATACATAATAAACAATGACAAAATTTATTAAACGAGATGACGTTATTTGTCGCAAAGAAAAATGGAGGGGTTTTTATTCTACTGGAAGTAAGATTCCATGGTAGGGGCGGTCAGGGAGTTGTTACTTCGGCAGACGTCTTAGCTGTTGCAGCTTTTAAAGAGGGTTTTTATACACTCTCTTTTCCAACTTTTGGAGCAGAAAAAAGAGGTACACCTGTAGCATCATTTCTAAGAATATCAGATAAACCTGTAGTCTTAAGAGATGAAATATATGAGCCAGATTATGTTGTAATTTTGGATCCAACAGTAATGGAATCTGTAAACGTTGTTTCAGGCTTAAAAGATGGAGGTTTCGTTGTAGCTAACTATCCAAGAGAGAAAGAGTTAGAAGACAAGCTTGGTGTCAAAGTTTTTGCTATAAATGCAACAAAGCTCGCTATGGAATACTTAGGAAGGCCCATAACAAATACTGTTATGGTCGGCGCTTTTGCAGGTATAACGGGGATAGTAAAACTGGATACTCTAAAAGAAACTATAATGGAATGGTTTTCAAAGAAAGGAGAGGAAATTGCAAAAAAGAATGCAGATTTAGTTGAAAATGCGTATAAAACATTGGAAAAAAGGAGAGATGAAGTTAAAAAGTTGGGTTTAAAAATGCCTTTTGAGGTGAAAGTATGAAAATTACGCTTGGTGCCGTTTCAAGACCTCTCGAATCATTAAAAATAAAGACGGGGGATTGGGGTACAGAGTATCCTGTGATTATTGAAGAGAACTGCAAGGGTTGTGGAGACTGTGTAGTTTATTGCCCCGATCTCTGTATAGAATTAGTAGAGGTTGGAAAAGATGAGAAAGGGAAAGTCAGAAAGGTTGCAAAAGTTAACTACGATTACTGTAAGGGTTGTGGAACTTGCAGCGTAGTTTGTAAACACGAAGCAATTAAAATGGAAATCAAAGAGTTGTATAGGGGGTAATTTTAATGATGAAAGTTGTTAGAGGTTTTTACGCTGTTGCATACAGTGTAAAGTTGTGCAGACCAGATGTAATATGTGCATATCCAATAACTCCTCAATCAGAAATAGTTGAGAATATAGCTCAAATGTACGCTAACGGGGAGCTTGGAAATTGCGAATACATAACTGCCGAATCTGAATTTGGTGCTGCATCAATTCTTGTTGGTGCTTCTGCCACTGGAGCTAGAACTTACACTGCTACTTGCTCTCAGGGATTGATTCTAATGAGTGAAGTGCTTTGGAATGCTGCCGGAATGAGATTGCCTATAGTTCTGACTATAGCAAATAGGTCTTTAAGCGCCCCTTTAAGCATTTGGAATGACCATCAGGATAGTATGGCTATGAGAGATGCCGGAATTATACAGATGTACGTGGAAAACAATCAGGAAGTACATGATATGATGCCTCAGGCATTTAAAATTGCAGAAAATCACAAAGTTATGCTACCAATGATGGTATGTATGGATGGATACAAGCTAACTCATGCGTACGAACCAGTTGACTTGCTTAATCAAGAGATGGTCGATGAGTTCTTACCACCATACGACCCACCAGTAAAAATGACTACAAAAGATCCATACACTTTTGGCAGTTACGCCACTCCTGCAAGCTATATGGAGTTTAGAGCTGCAGTTTACAATGCAATGGAGAGGTCTAAAAAAATTATAGAGGACGTTTACAAAGAGTGGGCTGAAGTAAGTGGAAGAAACTGGGGGGGACATATAGTCGCTGAGAACTGTGAAGATGCAGACGTTTGCGTTATGGCTATGGGGAGCTTAGTCGGTCTTGTAAGGGAGGTTGTTAAAGAACTAAGAGGAGAAGGAAAGAAAGTAGGATTTATAAAAATAAGAACTTTTAGGCCGTTTCCTGCAGAAGAAATTGCAAAAGCCGTTGATAACTGTCAAAAAATTATAGTTTTCGAAAGAAGCTTATCCATGGGTAGCGATGCTCCTGTCACACTTGATGTTAAATCTGCAATACACAAAAAAGCCATAGATGTGTATTCTCCAGTAGTGGGGCTTGGTGGAAGAGATGTCCCCCATAAACTCGTAAAAAGTACGATAGAAGAGGTTATAGAGAACAAAGCAAAACCCGGAACGTACTTTAAGGGGCTTAAAGACTATGAAGAGGTGATAGTATGAAATTATTTGGTTCTGGTCATGGAGCTTGTCCCGGATGCGGTTTACCAATAGCAGTTAAAAGTGTTCTTGAAGGCACTGGTCCCTGTTTTGTTGCAAATGCTACCGGATGTTTGGAGATAATAAGCTCACAGTATGGTAAAAGTGCTTGGGGTGTGCCATACATACACTCCGTATTTGAAAATTCGGCAGCAGTAGCAGCTGGAATTGAGGCCGCTTTAAAAGCACTTGGAAGAAAAGATGAGGGGCCCGTAGTTGTATTTGCTGGAGATGGAGCCACAGCAGATATTGGTATAGGATGTCTTTCAGGTATGTTCGATAGAGGGCACGATATACTGTACGTTTGCTTAGATAACGAAGCTTACCAAAATACAGGTAATCAGCAGAGTGGTTTAACTCCACCCGGCTCAAACACAACAACAACACCGTCAGGAAAAGTTTTGCCGGGAAAGATAAAACCAAAAAAAGATATGGTTTCAATAGCCTTAGCCCATAAAGCGGTTTACGTTGCAACAGCAAGTGTAGCTTATCCAAGAGATATAACAAGAAAAGCTAAGAGGGCTTTAGAGTTCGAAGGTCCAAAATACTTGCAAATTCATTCTGTTTGTGTTACTGGTTGGGGTGTTGATGGAAAGCAAGCAATACCTGTTGCAAAACTTGCAGTAGAAACTGCACTATACCCATTAGTAGAGTACGAAAACGGTCAACTCGTTAGAGTGAAAAAAATCAAAGATAGAAAACCGGTAGAAGAATACTTAAAACTACAGAGAAGGTTTAGACATTTATTCAAACATCCTAAGGGTAAAGAAGTAATTGCTGAATTACAAAAAATAGCAGATGAAAATGCAAAGAAGTACGGACTTGATGCCTGAAGTACCTTTTTAATTATGTTAAAAGCTGGTATAAATATACTCAATTACTTTTTTTGTATTACAGTTACAGCTATTGCCTTTGTTCTAATCATAAATGTAGTAGAATTAAATAGAAGAATATCATCCAGAATGGAACTGATATTACTAACAGCTTTGATATTTAGCTTTATCAGTAGTTTGTTAGTAAACAAAATGATATTTAACAAAAAATTTTTCTATTGGTTTATTTTATTCTTAGTATCAACACTTATGATTGTATTATTGGAGCTGAAAGAGCATAATTAAATATTTGTTTTATAAATGATTTACCAATTATGTTGTTAGATTATACTGATGTTTAAATAATTTTTTGTTAAATACCAAAATTTTTTAAAATTTTTAGCTACATTATTGTGATTCAAACGCTTAGCTGGAAAGCAAGTCTTAAAGAACAAATTTTCACAAAAGAAGATATTAGAGAATATCTAACTCTCGCTTTAATTTCAATCATCTTAATCGTAATAGCAGCATGGATAGAGGCGAACGTAACGCTTAAGATAGCTAAAACGATGTTGGCAAAAGGTATTTGAAGATTTGGGGTGATTTAAGAATATGGAAAAAGTAATTGAAGCGATAACTATCTTGAATGAAACTTGAAAAAAGGAGAGAGGATTGAAATGGAGGCTGTTTGGATTGTAAAAGGAATAGAGAATGTAGTTAAAGCAAATCCCAAGAGGTTGGAGGACTTGCTTAAGAGCCTCAAGAAGGATAAGGAATTGTTCGAGGAGATCGTCATTTCTGCGTACGTAGAAGGATTGATTAGTTTGTCTAAAGCCTCGGAATTGCTTGAAATTACGCAAGACGAATTAATTGATATTCTTAAGAAAAGAGGTATTCCGATAAGAACTTTGAGTAAGGATGACATAATAGCTGAAGTAGAGGCGATCAAATGGTTTTAGTCGATAACACAGTTCTTTCAAACTTTGCAAAGGTGAATAGGCTGGATCTGCTTAAGAGAGCCTTCGAGAAATTATACGTGACGGAGCAGGTTTTGGAGGAGTTTAAGCTTGGTATTAAGAGAGAAGTTTTACCTAACGTATCTCTTGATTTTGAAGTGTTAAAGCTGGAAGAAGAAGAGATTGAGCTTTACAAGTCATTAAGGGCGAAGTTGGGAAAGGGGGAAGCATCTTGCTTAGCCATCGCAAAGAACCGCAACATGAAATTTCTAACAGATGACTCAGATGCAAGAAAAGATGCAAATATTTTAGGAGTTCCCGTGTCTGGAACCATCGGTGTTTTTAGTTCGCTGTATTGAAAGAAATATAATCTCCAAGGAGGAAGGAAATAAGATCTTGAAGGAGATTATCGCAAAAGGTTTTTACTCTCCAATCTCTGATTTAGATGAGATAGTCTAATTTCAAAAATTGGAATCCTACAACAGCTTTAAAATCGACCAAATTTGATATGCACCGAAGATTATCGTTGGTATTAAAGCTGTTATGAAAGCTTTTCTGAGTTCGATATTACGAGCGTGTTTGATTGCGAATGTCCAGATTGTAAGGGACCAAGCTGTTATAGCGAGATTGATGATTATGTTTGAGTAGACGAGATCCTTAGGGATGAGGGAAAACATTACTGTTTTCATTACATTAGGATTCTGCTGTAGTTGAGCAAGACTTATCTTAGGAACTTCAGCTTGAGAAATGTAATACCAAGACATAGGAACTGTTATAGCTGATCCAACAAGGGAGGGAAGAACTCTGTAACCTACGAATTCAAACGTTCTTCTAAAGCTACCTTTACCACCGAAAAATGCTGACAATCCGTGCATTATCACCGCTAATATCAGCCACACTGCAAACATCCCGATAAAACTACCAATTATGCCGATGTAGGCTCCTACTGCGAAAAACTTAGCCAATTCGGGAGGGAAAGCTTGAGATATCTTGGTTACGAGAAAATACTGGTATGCTGAAATCAATACTGCCAATGCCAACACTATTACCAGTGGTTTTCTTATTCTGACTTCTTTCTCCTTTAACTCTTCGAAAAATCCGTTTGGATCAGTTATCAGCTTCATACCTTGTCTTGCCAAATCACAATACTTAACCTTTATCTTTACTTGTTGAAAATTAACTTTTATAGTTGAAAAAAAAAAGTATATAAATAAATTCATAATGTGTTGGAAATTTTTATATATTGGGAATGGTAAAAGTTATCAATA
>JALSLC010000017.1 GCA_026988525.1 Archaeoglobaceae archaeon | reverse complement strand
GGACAGTGTTAAAGATGAGCATATAATGATTGGTAGCTCTAAGGCTTTGGATGAGATAAGGATGGAGAGGGGTTGGAGTAGAAGAGAGTTGGAGGAAGAGCTGGAGAGGAGAAGGGTGGTTCTTGAAAAAATGGTTGAAAACAACATTAGAAAATTTGAAGATGTGGCGAGACTAATTAGAATGTATCAGTCTAATCCAGAAAAAGCTATGAGATATTTAAATTTATAAAAAAATTAAATGTTCTCAAAGCATTCTATATACTTCCATTGTTTATCTATTGCTTTCTCTATCTCTAATATTTCATTTTCAGAAAGTCCTTTAAATCTACCTTGCATTTTTAAGTAATCTTTCAAGTCCTTTCTTTTGTTTTTATCTTTGTAGGGTTTACTCGCTGGAGATAAATTGAATTTACCATCAAACTCCCATAAAATCCAAGCTCCGCATTTAACTGCCATTCTTGCAATTTCCACAGTTTTAGAGCTGTCAAATCTCCACCCCGGAGGACAGGGACTATGAAGGTGTATAAATCTAAATCCTTTAATGCTCTTTACCTTTTCAAGCTTCTTAATAAAATCGTTCATATATCCAACACTTGCAGTCGCTACATACGGCACTCTATGCATTAGCATTATAGCGGCTAAATCTTTTCTGTCTTCTCTTTTACCAGCAGGAGAGGTAGTTGTTTTTGCCTTCCAAAATGTGGTTCCACTAGCTTGAATACCAGTATTCATGTAAGCTTCGTTATCGCTTACAATAACAATTATATCATCATTTCTAACTGCAGAACCGCTTATTGTAGCAAAACCTATGTCTGCTCCGCCATCTCCCATCCAAATTACCACATTTTTCTTCTTATTTTCCCTTTTAAAAGCTGCAGAGATGCCAGCTGCTACAGCGGGTGCAGAGGCAAAAGGCACATGAAGAACTGGAACATTTAATGTTGCTTTTGGATGAATTCCTGCTATTATAGTAGAGCAACCAGCTGGTATAACCAAAACGAAATCTTCAAGAGCCAAACCAAGTGCCTTTAACCCAATAGCGTGAGGACAACCTTGACATGAAGGATTACCGGGCATTACTATTGTCTTCATCATATTACCTCCAGAAATATAACTTCATCCTTTAATTTATCTTCAGAAAACTTCCTAAACAACTTAGTTAGTTCATTAACACCAACATCAACTCCACCAATTCCTGCTATAACGTTTGTTATATCATCCATGAAACTTTTTAATTCTGTGCCAATAATTCCACCTAACCCCATAGAACAATCCCTATCCAAAACCAAAATTTCCCTGCCCTCTAAAACTTTTTCAATTCTTTTTTGTGGTATTGGCCTTATGTATCTAAGTTTTAGCAATCCTATTGGTATTCCTTCTTTTCTAAGCTCGTCTATTGCATCTTTTGCATCGCCACTCCAAGCACCCATCATAACTACTGCATACTCAGCATCATCAATCCTATATTCTTCAATTAAACCGCAGTTTCTACCAGTTATCTCTTCATATTCTTTGCTTACCTTATCTATGGTCTTATCCGCTTTCAACATAGTTTCAAAAGTATCCTTTCTTAACTTAGCTGTACATTCGTTTGGAGCTAAACTGCCAATTGTAGTATTCTCTTCTCCAAAAACATAACATTGTCTTCTTTCTGGTAAAAATGAGTCTGCAGTTTCTTGATCAAGTATTTCAACTACTTCGGAAGTATGACTTAGCTGAAAAGCATCCATTCCAGCAGTAAAAGGTAAATTTAACTCTTCACTTATTTTAAATCCTTGTAATGTTAAATCAAAAGCCTCTTGAACGTTTTCTGCCATTGAAATGATCCATCCACTATCCCTCATTGTTAGTATGTCTGTATGATCTGTATGTATGTTCCAAGGAGGCCCAATTGTTCTTGTTACAACTGCCATAACAAGTGGAACCCTTGCATTAGCGACCCACCAAACCATCTCATACATGTACAACAAACCGTGACTCGAAGTAGCTGTAAAAGATCTCTTTCCAGCAACAGCACTTCCATATACACTCGCAAGAGCTGAATGTTCTGATTCAACTCTAATAAATTCTGCATCAAGTTCTCCGGAATCTACCATTTCAGCTAATTTTTCAACTATTACAGTTTGAGGAGTTATTGGGTAAGCGGCTATAACTTCGGTTCTTGAAAGTTTTACAGCTTCTGCAACAGCCTGATTTCCAGTCATTATTGTTTTCATGTTTATTCCTCCAAAACCATTTTTATTGCTTTTTTTGCACAAACTTCACAGCAAATACCACAGCCTTTGCAGTATTCATAGTCTATTTCTATGCATTTCTCTCCCTCAGTTATAACATTCTCTGGGCAGTACAACCAGCAGACCATGCAAGAATTGCACTTTTTCTCATCTACAATTGGCTTATAAGTTCTCCACAGCCCTGTTTTTCCAGCAGAACCCTTATCAGGCGTGGAAATTAAACAATCTATTGGTTGCATTTATGCACCTCCGTATATGCTTTTTTTGCAGCTTCAGAATTAATTTCTGCAAGTTTATCATGAAAGGTTTCATTTATAGCCTTAATTAGGCTATCTAAACTTATATCAAGAATTTTAGCCATAGCTCCAGCCATGGCAGTATTAACGATTGGCCACCCTGCAGAAACTAAATTTAGTTCTATTGCTATTTTACTTGCATTTATGCAATAGTCTCCTCCTATCTCTGAGTTTACTAAGGTTATTCCACCATCTTTTAGGTAATCTTCTAAATTTACAATTTTGAGTATTTTTTCGGCAAATACCGAAACAACGTCAGCTTCTCTTATTGATGAATGTCTTCTAATTTCTTTGTCTGAAATCCTCAAATAACTTTTAACAAGAGACCCTCTCCTTTCAGCACCGAACTGTGGTATCGCTTGAGCAAATTTGTCATCTTTGACTGCTGCAAGAGCCAAAATTCTTGCTGCTGTAACACCCCCCTGACCACCAAAACTAAGAATTGTTATTTCTTTTAACACTCTACCACCCTAATTTCTGCGAACCTTTAGTTATTATAAGATTTGCCATTATTGTTTATTACAGGAAATTTAATTTTGCTCAGAGTGTATGTCCGTTTATGAACGAAGAGAAAGTTCAGGCTATAGTAGAGGCACTACCATACATAAGGGAGTTTCACGGTTCGAAAATGGTGATAAAAATTGGTGGAAATGCGATGATTAATGAAGATATACTTGAAAAAACGATAAAGGATATTATTTTATTGTACTTTGTAGGTATAAAACCGGTTGTCGTGCATGGTGGTGGACCTGAGATAAGTGAAAAAATGGAAAAATTTGGAATAAAACCGAAATTTGTTGACGGATTGAGGGTTACAGATGAGGCAACACTCGAAGTCGTTGAAATGGTGTTAGATGGTAAAATAAACTCCAAAATAGTTACTACATTTATAAAAAATGGTGGTAAAGCAGTAGGATTGAGTGGAAAGGATGGATTACTAATAATTGCCAAAAAAAAGATTAAAAGAAAAAAAGAAGGAGATAAAGAAATAGTTGTAGATTTGGGCTATGTTGGGGAAACTGAGTACGTAAATCCTGATATACTTGAGATTCTAATGGAAAATGGATTTATACCAGTTGTATCTCCAGTTGCGACAGATCTTGAAGGTAGGTGTTACAACGTTAATGCTGATCTCGTTGCTGGGAGTATAGCAGCTGCGTTAAAGGCTAAGAAACTTATAATGTTAACCGATGTACCCGGAATATTAAGAGATGTAAAAAATAAAGATTCAGTTGTGAGTAAAATCTCCTTGGAAGAATTGGAAAATCTAATGGACAGTTTGTCTGGTGGTATGATTCCTAAGGTTGAGGCAATAATTCAGGCTTTGAAAGGTGGTGTAGAAAAAGCCCACGTAATAGATGGTTCAAGAGAACATGCAATACTTTTGGAGTTGTTCACTAAGAAAGGAATTGGTACAATGGTTGTTAGGTAGAGATCTATGATATTGGGTTGCCAGCCGGATATAAATCATGAATTAAAAGAAGCGTTTGAGTTCGCAAGTGTTAATGGTTTCTATCACATAGAATTACTAATGGATCATCCAAACTACTATTCTTTAAGTTATGCTGAAATACTTGAGTTAAAGGAGAGTTATGATTTAGAAGTGCTTATACATGCTCCAGCAACATTTACAAATTTTCTTTCTATAAGTAAAATTATGAGAAAGGCTAGTTACTGTGAACTAAATCGGGTGTTAGAATTAGCTGAAAGGTGTGATGCGAAACTCGTGACAGTCCATCTTGGTTGGAATCCTGGTTTTATAACTGCGAAAGGTTTTGTTTTCCAGCCAGAGTTATACGAAAAACACAACTACAGAGTTTTAACTGAAGAGTTTTATGTTTTTGCTTTGAGATACGGCGAACTATTATCTGTGGAGAATACAATATCCATGACAGCATCGGTAGGTAAAGCTCTGGAGTTTTTGCTTGAAAATACTGAAATTTCTCTGACATTCGATGTAGGCCATAACAATATAACCAGAAATGAAATATTTATAAAAAATTTTGATAGGGTTAAAAATGTGCACTTACACGACAACGATGGTAGAAAAGATACGCATTCAGCCCTCGGTACGGGTAACGTAGATTTTAGCTTTCTTAAAAATTATAGAAACTATGCTACGCTTGAAGTTAGAGATGAAAAAGCGATACTCGAATCAAAAAATTGGCTTTTAAGGTTTTTGAAATCTTAAATTTTAAGTTTCTTTAGGTGAAATTGTATTTCTAATCTTTAAATAGATAGCCTTGTTAATTTATAGTATGGATCGATTTTGTTGCATTTAGCATATTCGGAAATTAATTTTAGTATATCTGTATATTTAACTATGTAAAGTGAAGCTTTTCCTTCTATATCCTCTAACTCCTCTTTCAACTTTTTTAACTTATCAATATTCTTGTAATCAAATCCCAAGGCTATTAAAAACATGGCAGGAGGTTTATTTTCTTCTTTGTATTTCTTATCTACATAATCCTTCAATTTCCTCATTTCGTCTTTTGTCAATGAATAAGATTTAGAATTCTTTACATCTACTATCACAGGCCTATTCACTCCCTTTATTTCAAGATCCCATACATCATCATACCTTCTTTTGTATCCCAACTGCTCAACCTTGAAACCTAACAATCTCAAGGCAATACAGCATATATCTTCAAACTCCTCGCTTGATACCTTACTCAAAATGGGTTTTAGAAGTAATGGAGGTACTAACTCTACTACTTCACTAGATACATCCAGTTCTCTAAAGGCTATTGCTTCAGAGATTTTTGTTAATAGACCAAATACTACTTTATCTTTATTTATAAAGTATTTTTCAAGTTCCAAAGGTAACTTTTCCTTTTGAATTGTAAAAGGAGGACGTATATTGAAGTACTTACTGGCAGACACTTGCTCAATTTCAAATACTCTCTCAAACTCTATTCTTAACGGATAGTTGCTTTTATTCCCTCTCTCACCCCAATCTGGGTTTGGTTTCTCATTTCTATATATTCTTCCTACAACACCACCACCAATAATCCAGTATTCATCACCCCTTCTCTCTAAAAACAGAGCGTACACACCTTTTGTTAGTTTTATCCATATATTTTCGTACTTATCCTCAATTCCCCAGAGTTTCTTCTCAAATATCGTTCGCTGATTTTTGCGAGGTGTGCTAAATAAATAACACTCTACCATTACAACCACTCCATTACTTTTTAAGATGTTCTACCCTGTTAGGAGAATTCTAATCATAAGTATCGTGGACCATCATTGAACACTTGAACGACACTCTTTACCTCTGGCTCTCCAACAAATCCCGCGTTTAGTGGGGCTGATGAAAACGATGCACCAATGATTTCAGACATCAAATCAATACCTTAACTTTAAACCTGCTTGCATTAAGGACTGTTATTCCCACAAGCTTCTCTTCCCTATATTTTCTGCAATATTCCTAATCTGTACCTCCGTATCCGTAACTTTCTGAGGTCTTTCAAAGCTTATGTAGATAATACCCGCATCTTTATAATAATCTGCATAGAATTTAGCTTACAAAGAAATTATAAAACTATTTTTTATAAAACCATCGTTCTCGAATCCCTTGTAAACTGCAACCAGATATTTTATTATTAATCCTTCTTACTGCCAAAAGTTCAGCTATTATAGTCATTCTGCCACGCTCATTATTAAGTTGTAGTCTTCTTCAGGAATTTCCCTCATTGCTTTTCCCATTAAATGTCCGGTCCACTTCTTTTTGTTTTTGATAAACTTAAGCTTTGGAATAAGAGACTTAAAATCTACCGGTGTTGAGAAGATTTTGATGGGTTTCAGCTTTATACGGAGTGGAAATACTTCGTTGCCCATGTTTGGTGGGGATTTGAATATTCTCTTGCTATCTTTGAAGACTTCTGATATCGCTTCATAAACAGCAACTATTCGGGGTTCCTTGATTTGTTCTTTATCTCTTTCCTGTTTGAGGTAGATTAGTAGTTTGTCTCCGAGTTTTACTTTTGCTATTGTGTTTTTATACCTTTCTGGGACGCCCCACACGTTTTTCTGTTTGATTACTTTCCAGTTCTCCTCTGTTGTTATGCAGAGCCAGTAGGACATGGGATCACCAGTAAATTCTTTAATTATCTTTACTTAAAAGTTTATGGCAAACTTTTAACCTTTGGATTTCAGATAGGGTAAATTATTAGTATGATATATTCTCAAGTGGCAAGTTCTTATACGCGAAGATAGTTTTATTTTGCTTGATTCATAAGCAATTTCAAGTCTGGATCAATGTTGAATTCTCTACCAACAGAATGGTGAAAACTATTGGTATTTCCTTATCATACTTCCAGCATTTTCTGTACCACATCCAGAGTACTATTTCTACTTCTTTTGGTGGGAGAGCAAACTTAAACTGTCTTTTCCCGCAAATAGCACATTTTCTACTATATATCTCTGCTTTATCTTCATCCAACTCTTGAGCAATTTGAGTTCCAAATCCTTGTTTAGATTTTCCTTTTTTGCCATATTTTCAGCACCATCAGTAATTGTCAAGCAGATAAACCTTTACAATCAAATCTTTTCCATTCTGTGTAATTTCAATCCTTGAAATTTTATCTGTATTACCACAAAACTCACTTTCAAGCTTGTTTTTGATTGCCCTTGCCATTGAATAGATGACTATTTCATCATCTTCGTAATATGTTGCAAAATTTGGCATAGTTATTTTAAAATCTGGTTCTTCTTTTTGTGGTGTCTGGCTTATTTTCAGCAATTTAGTCACTTCTTTTGTTAGTTTTTCTGTGTTTATCGGTTTTTCGGAAAAATCTGACATGGATATTTTTTCATAGTTTTTAAATTCTATGTCAACTGGCATTCCTTCTGACTCTCGCCTTAATTCTGAGACGTACGTCACCGCAATTTTCCGGAGACTTAATCTCATCAAATGATTGTTCTTTGCAAACCATTTGTCCATCGTCAGAACTGGTAGTTTCTTATCAAGAATATAGTATCTACCTCGGAGCTTAACCATTACTGCAATATGTAGGGGCACAGCTATGAAATACACTTTGGAATCTGGGTAAATATTGAATAATAAAGCAGCGGTAAGTTTTGCATAATCTTTGCAAACCGCTAACTGATATTCTAAAATCTTATCTACAGGTAAGCTAAATCGAAACGTATCACCTAAAATCTCCCGAATACTTACTTGATATTCTCGAAAATGTAACCAATAACTGGCTGTCAAAAAAAGCAAAACAAGAAATACTGCTACTACAAGTAATCTTATCAAAAATATTAATTCGTTCAATACATTTGCCCCAAACAATGAGAAAAGTATAATTAGTAGAACAGAGATAAAAATAATCGGGCAGATAAATTTTTCTTTCCAATACTGAATATTCTTTTCCTGCCACTCCAAAATGTTAGTGAGAGTTTCTTTTTCTGAGTCTCCTTTCAGTTTTTTTGCTAACATCCTTAATTCTTCACTTTCTAAATCTTCAGGAGAAGGACATGATAGTTTTTTATCTACCCAAGATATCATCCCTCTTCTCCCCTTCTTCACCCTCACCCATTCATGGCTGTTTTATTCTCTCCAGACTCCCCCATAGTTCTCTTACCAGCTCTGTAAAAACTGGACATCCGAACATATTATGCTTCGTTTATTAAGCCCCTGCCTCATCCTTCGAGAGTTCTGTAATAGGTGTCATAATCCACTCTCTCTTAACTGCACATTCTTAGCCATAATCATGCATAAAGTTTCTCAATATATCACTCATTTACGAGTTTCTATCACAGTTTCGAAACAGCACCTCTATGCGCTTTGAAATAAATTCTTTTTGTGCTTAGAAGTGCCTTGCGCAAAACACACATAATAAGTCCTAACTGATTAAACAATTGTACTTTTTCATTCCCATTCTGAACAAGCTCTCCGATAATTTCCCTGAGTTTTTCCTCTTTCTCTCGGTTTCCATGCCTACCATTTTATTACCTTTTTAATTCAACCATGCTCAGTCAATCATCTGTTAAAAATCTGAATCACCTTATCCATAGAATGTCCGGATAAATTCCTTCAAATTCTCTATCTCCCGTTACTATGGTTCCCTTTTTGTCAATTGCGGTGGCAACAACAAAAGCGTCGGCATAGGACAGGCTGTGTAAAGCTTTTATTCTGGCTGCAGTTAAGGAGAGACTTTCATCAACCCCAACAAACTCAAGACACTACCTCTTTACAATAGCCATTACTTAATTTGCTTTGCTACACCAAATTCTCTTGCGATTATGTAGTAGTCCTCTCCGGGATTAACATAATTCATGAAGAGCTTTATTTCTCCATTTTTAGCCCTGTCAAGAAGTTCTTCAACTTTATCCGCACCTTCTTCATCACCAATGTATGTTAAAACTGCAAAGGCATCGAGAACGTAGTTCATCCTTTCATCTCCCTTTTCTTCTCTTCTTTCTTGTATTCCGCAAGTATCTCGTCAAGCCTCCTCTTAAATTTCACAAAACCCCTTCCTCTTGTTTCTGGAACAGGCACGATAACTATTTCACCTCCAAAGTCGAGTATTTCAACCTCCTTTCCAGCTTCAATGTCATACTTTTTCCTGATTTCCGCTGGCAACACAATCTATCCTTTTGTAGATATCTTAACAGGCATACTATCACTGCATTATGTTTAACTTGATTAGTTATATGTTTTTACTCTTTAAAATTTTGTTATACCAACATAACGCATTAAAAGTTAAAAGCTAAGTAACACATCTCATTGAGTTTGAAACTCTGAGAGTAACGTAGTTCCAGATCGGCTGTTTGCTGGTTTATCAGTTCTCCGCTCCTTCAATCACCTTCATCCATCCCATGCTTCTTTATTCTCTCGTCTAAATTTTCTTTCTTTTCTTTACCATTCAAACTTTTCCGCTAAATTCAACATACACTAAAATGTTGTAATATATAACTTAAAATAAAAGCGCCCGGGTCGGGATTTGAACCCGAGTCGCGGGCTCGACAGGCCCGCATGATAGGCCGGGCTACACCACCCGGGCATTTGCAAATTAGCATAACTCTTGCACAATTTAAGTTTTGTGCTTAGTATATAAATTAGGAAACACCCTCCTTTTTGAGTATACTCTCTGCAGCTATTAAGCCAGTAACTGCAGCACCGACAATACCCCTGCTAATTCCTGCTCCATCTCCTATAGCATATATGTCTTCTACACTAGTCTCCATTTCGCTGTTAACTTCTAACTTTAGAGAATAGAATTTTATTTCAGGAGCGTACAGTAATGTGGAATCTCCGGCAACACCGGGTATAACTTTATCAAGTTGCTCTAAAGCATCAAGTATGTCATCTATAACTCTACCGGGATAAGCTAAACTTATATCTCCGGGAATTGCGGTTTTTAGAGTTGGTTGAACAAGCCTATTATTTTTTATCCTGTTCTCTGTACTTCTCCTTCCGAGCCTCAAATCTTTTAACCTCTGAACTATTGGGTTACCTCCTCCAAGCTTAGTTGTTATTTTTGCTAAATCTCTTCCCCACTCGTTTGGATACTCAAAAGGCTCTGTGAACACATAGTGGCCAAGTAGTGCGAAATTCGTGTTTTTTGTTTTTTCCTTAGCTTTACTATGTCCATTAACCAAACAAAAATCACCATATTCCTCTCTTATTACCCATCCTCTGGGGCACGTGCAAAATGTTCTCACATAATCATCGTGCTTTTTTGTTGTTATTCTAAGCTTAGGATCGTATATTATTGAAGTTATTTCTTCCATTATTGATGCAGCGACTTCAACTCTCACTCCAACGTCAATTGCTTTTGGTTTGTTGCTTGTAGCAAATTTATACTTCTTTACCCATTCCTCTAACCAAACTGCTCCTCCTCTACCCACAGCTATTATAAGATAATCGTAATAGTATTTTTCTCCCTTATCTGTAATTATATACTTCTCTTTGGGATTTATATCCGTTACAGTAACGCATGTATGTATTTCAACACCATTGGATTTGAGATAATCCTCTATGCTCTTAATAACTTTGGGTAACTCATCACTTCCAACGTGTCTTTGTTTAAGCGGGACGAACTCTATTCCAGCAGCATTAGCTTTCCTTATCAGTTCTTCAAGTTTATCGTTATCCATTCCGTAAACTTCGTCTGGAGCTCCATGTTTAAGGAATATTTGATCAACTTCATCCATCTTTTTTAACAAATATTCTTCATCGACCAATCCAATAAAATCTCCACCTACAGTATAACTTGAGGGGTACTCTGGTTTTACATAGTTCAATTTACCATCAGATAACCCGCCAGCACCACCTACTCCCGAAGTTATGTTGCAAGGTTTACACTTTAAACAGTAACTCTCAGCCAAATCGCTTGGACATTTTCTTTTTTCTATTTCTCTACCCATTTCAAAAATTGCAACTTTTAATTTTCCAGCAAGCTTGTATGCTGCAAACAGACCTCCGGGTCCGGCTCCTATAATAATTACATTATATTTCATACATTTGCAACCTGCTATCGTTAAGCATATTTATTGTTTTTGCTTTACACATTTGGTGAATAAAGTTTTTATCACTTTAGCTTACTAAACGTGCATGCTCTCAAATAAAAAGATAATGTTAAGCGAGGAGGACTTACCTAAGAAATGGTACAATATACTGCCTGACTTACCGGAACCTTTACCACCACCATTACATCCTGAAACAAAAGAACCTCTAAAACCGGAAGATTTGGAGCCAATTTTTGCAAAAGAATTAATAAAACAAGAAATGAGTAATGAGAGATGGATTAGTATTCCAGAAGAAGTTAGAGAAGTTTACAAACTTTGGAGACCTACACCACTTATAAGAGCTAAGAGATTAGAAGAGGCTTTAAAAACACCTGCAAGAATTTACTATAAGTATGAAGGAGTAAGTCCTCCCGGCAGTCATAAGCCAAATACAGCTGTTGCTCAAGCTTATTATAATGCTAAGGAAGGTGTAGAAAGGTTAACTACTGAAACAGGGGCAGGACAGTGGGGGTCAGCTTTAAGTTTTGCAACAAAAGTTTTTGATTTAAAATGCACAGTTTACATGGTTAAGGTAAGTTATCAACAAAAACCCTATAGAAGAATTTTAATGGAAACTTGGGGTGGAGAAGTTATTCCTTCTCCGAGCAACAGGACTAAAAGTGGAAGAGCTATCTTAGAGAGAGATCCTGAAAATCCGGGAAGTCTTGGTATTGCAATTAGTGAGGCTGTGGAAGATGCAGTAGTGCATGAAGATACTAAGTATAGTCTTGGCAGTGTTTTAAATCACGTTTTAATGCATCAGACAGTTATTGGTTTGGAAGTGATGAAACAGTTGGAGATAGCTGAAGAAAACCCGAATATATTGATTGGATGTGTTGGTGGAGGCAGTAACTTTGCAGGATTTTGCTATCCATTCGTAAAAGATGCAATTGAAGGTAAGTTAAAATTGATAGCTGTGGAGCCAGAAGCTTGCCCAACTTTTACAAAAGGTGAATATAGGTATGATTTCGGAGATACTGTTGGGCTAACCCCCTTATTAAAGATGTTCACGCTCGGTCATGAATTTATTCCACCCCCTATACATGCGGGTGGTTTGAGATACCATGGGGATGCTCCAACCATGAGTTTGCTCGTAAAACATGGAATAATTGAAGCAAGAGCTGTAAAACAAATTCCAACTTTTGAAGCAGGTATTTTATTTGCAAGAACAGAAGGTATAGTTCCAGCACCAGAATCTAATCATGCAATAAGAGTGGCTATAGACGAGGCTTTAAAGGCGAAAGAGAGGGATGAAGAAAAAGTCATAGTATTTAACTTAAGTGGGCATGGTTACTTTGATTTAGCTGCTTACGATGACTTTCTATATGGTAGATTGAAAAACGCTTAAAAATTTAATAATTTTTATTTTTTACAATGTTTGGGATAAATATAGACCCAGGAAGAATGGATAGAGCTGGAAAACCAGAAGCTGTTATGGCTGAAGGAAAAAGCTTAGAAGAAGTTGTAGCATCATCAGAGGAAATCTTAAAAACTTGTGGTAAAGTTTTAATTACTAGATTACCTGAAAATTATGATTTAGACAAATTTTTTTCAGATTATATAATTTTAAAAAACAGAAAAGCGAGAATATGTGCTATTTTTGATAAAAAAAACTATGAAAAATGGAAAAAATGCAAAGAGGGGGAAGTTGTAATTCTATCTGCTGGTACCTCCGATCTAGCAGTAGCAGAAGAGGCGGCATTTACTTTAGACTTTCTCGGTATTAACGTAAAAAGGTTTTACGATGTTGGAGTTGCTGGATTACACAGACTTAAAGATCCAGTGGATTATATAAAATCATCAAAAGCAGTGGCGGTGATAGTAGTTGCTGGAATGGAAGGAGCATTACCTTCAGTTGTTGCGGGATTAGTAGATAAACCTGTAATTGCTGTGCCAACATCAACTGGGTATGGAGTGGCTTTTAATGGTTTGACTGCACTATTTTCCATGTTGTTGAGTTGCCCTTCTGGAGTTGCTGTTGTTAACATAGACAATGGATTTGGTGCTGCTGTTTTTGCTTATACTATATGGAGAAGCGTAAAAAATTTAATGTTGAGATTATAAATAAATTATATATAATTATAAATATTTTTTTATAAATATTTTTCAAGATCTGTGTTATATGGAGTTCTTACAAATGGTGTTTTAGATTTACTTAAATCTACTTCATTTTCAAAAAATTTTCTTACTTTTTTCATTGTTTTAATAGATAACTCTCTTGCTCTTTCAAAGTTTATCGCTTTCATGCCTTCTTTTGTTATTTCTCCATTTTCCATTACTTTTAGATGTAAATTGCCGTTTACTTCTTCTTTTTCGGGGAAGATATAATCTACTACTTCATCTCTAATTATATATTTTCTACCACCAAATTTACCTCTCTTTGCAACAGCTTTACCCTCTTTTTCTACTATATCTAAGGCAAAATCTATGGATTTTGCACATGATATTGCTGTACCAACCCCAAAAACATCTACAACTTCTCTTAGTTTTACTATATCTTCAAAACTAACGCCACCACTTAGTACAATTTTGACATCTTTTTTGTCTCTCAAATATAGCTCCCACTTAATCTCCTCGATTATTGATTTTATATCGCCCCTTCTCGATGATGGGGTATCGAGTCTAATTCCATCAACTTTGTCTAAATTTTCTATAGCAGTTATTGTCTCTGTTTTTTCATCACAGTATGTATCTATTAACAAAATCCTAGGAACGTTTTCATCAACAACCTCATCAAATGCTTTCCAAGCCTCAAGTTGATTACCAAAGCAAATTATTAATGCGTGTGGCATAGTTCCGATGCTTTTTATTCCAAGATACTTTTCTGCTGAGTAATTGCTTACACCATCAACACCACCAATCCAAGCAGCTCTTTCAATCATTGCTGCTAATGCTGGATGTTGCCTCCTTGTTCCAAAGGAAAGAACTTTACGATCTTTTGCAGCAAACTTGGCTTTGAATGCTGCTTTAGTAACACCACTTGAATGACATATAAAACCAAGAAGAGATGTCTCCAATCTTGCAAACTCTAAGTATTTGCCCTCTAATATCATTACTGGTTCATTTGGATAAAATATGGATCCCTCTGGTATTGAATACACGTTAATTTCTCTGCCCTCTAACAGTTTTAACACATCTATTAATCCTGAAAAAACACCCCAGTCTTTTGTAGTTATTTCTGCTACAACATTTGGATTTATATTTTTGCTTTTAAGTATTTTTTCAGTCCAAATGAAATATTTATCTGTAGTAACTCCAGATTTTATATCTTTCTCATCTATTATTAGGAAATCGTTCATTACAATCACCGACAAGTACATGGTTTTGATTTGCACTTAGGACATCTATCTGGATACTTCTTTTTAATTGCTTTTTCCACATCTATTCCAACAATATTTGCTATACTAACAGTCCAAGCTATGACATCTGCAATCTCTTCTTCCATTGATTCTTTATCTCCCTTTCTTATAGCTTCAGATAACTCGCCAACCTCTTCGACTAACCATAAAAAAGTTCTCTCAACACCTCTATTTGTATCTCTACTTCCGTATATTTCATCAATCATTTTTTGGAACTCTGAAATTTTCAAGATATCACATCCTAACTGGTATTCCCTTTTTCAAAAGGTACTTCTTTATTTCTTTTATTTCTACTTCTCTGTAGTGAAATATACTTGCAGCTAAGCATGCATCTGCTTTTCCTTCTACAAATCCTTCGTAAAAATGTTCCTTAGTTCCAGCTCCACCGGATGCAATGACTGGAATAGATACCTCTTCAGCTATTTTTCTTGTTATGGGTATATCAAATCCTTCTTTTGTTCCATCTCTTTCCATAGACGTGAGTAAAATTTCTCCTGCACCAAGTTCTTCAACTTTTTTTGCCCAAGAAACTGCATCGATTCCAACTGGTTTTCTTCCACCATATATAACTACTTCATACCAGCACTTCTTTCCTTCAACCTCTATTAAATGTTCACCCAAAGATACATCGTAATTTCTCCTACAATCTATTGCTACAACTATACATTGACTGCCAAATATTTTAGCACCCTGTTTTATTAATTCAGGATTTTTCACAGCAGCTGTATTTATTGCGACCTTATCTGCACCTGCAGATAGCATTTTGTTTATGTCTTCGAGAGTTTTTATGCCCCCTCCAACTGTTAAGGGTATGAAAACTTGTTCAGCTGTTTTTTCAATTACATCTACCATTGTCTCTCTTCCATAAGCAGAAGCTGTTATATCGAGAAAAACAAGTTCATCGGCTCCCTCATCATTGTACCTCTTAGCAAGTTCAACTGGATCTCCCGCTTCCCTAAGGTTTACGAAGTGCACACCTTTAACAACAGTAGCACCATTTTTATCAAGTGTGACATCCAAACAAGGAATGATCCTTTTTGCGAGCATAG
>JALSLC010000016.1 GCA_026988525.1 Archaeoglobaceae archaeon | reverse complement strand
TATTGCTTTAAAGAATTAGTATTAATTGTCTTATATATTATTTTTTAGCAGTTTTTCTAAATATAAATATATATCAGAGCTTAAGCACAGTTATACCCAACAACCTAACCACCCTTCTTTCTTCAAGCTCTCTCTAATTAATTAGAAAAGTTAAAGTAATAATCTTTAACAACGTTGCTAAGAATGGTTTTTATTTAAATTTTCAATGCTTTTAGAGTAGAAGCTTAGTTAGGTGTGGATATGGGATCTTGACAATATTTTTATTTATTTGTTAGCATACCTAAGGAAACGTAATAAAATTCAAGTTAATAATTTTGCAATCCATTTTGGAAGGTTAAATGCGGAAACGTGTAATTCTGGAGTATAGTGTTCGGTTTCAATTCTTTTGTTTGCAAACTTAGTTCTCAGTTCATTGTAATTTGGACGGACTTCTAGTTTATTGGATGCTATAAGGAAACTCCAAATTCCAAACGGATACATTGGGATACATGATATATAAAATGCTCTATTTTTAAAAAACGATGTATTTTTGACTATTGTTTTTATAAGTTTTTCTTGAAAAGCTGGAGATTGGCTTTGCATACAAAATATATCTGTTATGTTGGAACAGCTAAGGAAGAACTCACGCGAAAAAAGAGACATGCTTGTTGGATTTGGATCAGTTCCATCGACTATTAGAACGTCAAACTTTTCTTTACAGTTTTCGACATAACTTATTCCATCTTTTATTATTATTTCAACTTTTTCATTCTCAAAAGAGCCATTATCAAGTTTTAGGTATTTTTTACACGCTTCTATAACTTCTTTATCTATTTCAACCATTACAACTTTCTCTGGATTGTGTTTTAAAACTTCTCTCAATGTACAGCCATCACCTCCACCTATGATTAAAACTTTTCTTGGGTTACTGTGAGTAAACATTGGAACGTGAACGAGCATTTCATGATACGTTTTTTCGAATTTTTCTATCAGCTGTATGCATCCATCTATTAACAGCATTTTCCCAAATTTTGTCCTAAAAATTTCTATTTTCTGAAGATTTTTTGATTCATAAATTTTTTCATATACTTCAAATAGCATTTTGTATCCATCGCCAATTTCTCCAGCCCAGACCATGCTCAAGATTGAAAGTCTAAGTTTATAGAGTTTTTTCTCAACACTGAAAGAATATAGGAGAAAGCTTCTTTATCTCTCTTTCCCCCACATTTTTTCACTATTTCTCCTAATTCTTCAATTTTTTTAGAAATTTGGTTAATGTTTATCATTTTTAACCTAGTAGCTATTATTGTAGCTTCTATTACTGCTGAGAAACCTCTACTGAAAGCTCTTGCATTTAAGGGGTTTATTATACGCCCATCTATAAATTTTAGAGTGCATACAATGTGATTTTCTTTTTTCTCGAAGCTAATCGGCTCAAAAATTAATACGGAGTATGCACATTTCAAAGTAAATTTATCTAAAAAATATTCCTTGCTCAAATCTTTGAAAGCTGAAATTACAAAGATTAGGGGGTCGAAACAAACGTTAGCGTACAATTTTGAACCATTTTTCAAATTTTCAAGAGTATGAGTTTTACCAAACAGTCTAATGTAAATATTTTCTCCCACAATTATTCCAATGGGGGCAGTATTAATATTACCTACATCGCTTTTTCCCTCAGTAACACATATAACTTCGTTTATTCCCTCTGTAAGTCCAAAATTTTTGACTTCCATACCAACACCTCTTTGAGTGTTTCTATATTTTCTGATAGATATAGAAAGATGGATGAAGATACGACATCAGCTATACTTCCGGGATTTATTCCAAGAGAAATTAGCTTCTCATCTAACTCTTTAAAAGTTTTTTTATCTAACGATTTTTTTGCCATAGCTCTAACTTTTTCTGCCGTATTTTTACCAAATTTTGAAACTATCAAAGGATCTATTAGTTTGGAGAGCAAATGATGGTATGTTAAAACGATAGAATCATTTAAATTGTACTCTTTTGAAAATTCCTTTATCATTTTACATCCCTCCATTGATATGGGGTATTCTGAGATAAGTTCTTTTGCTATAAAATTGTCTTCAGAATAAAGCATCCATCTATACAAATTTAAGTTATTTATTGTTAAATCTTCTTCTTTAATTTCATCTAAACTGTACTTCTTTGCTTTTGACGTTCTTGGTTTGGAAATTCTATATGCTTTTAAAAGAAAGATACTGTCCTCCACACTACTGTTTTTAATTAACTTACTCGCTTTTTTTGCGATAATTTCTGCTTTATTCTTTTTACTTTTAGCTTTAGCTGTTACTAAGGGTATTAATAGTAAAAAAGCTCCAAAATGTACATTTGTTCCACAAAAATGTACGCTTTTTTTTACAGCTTCATAAATGCATTTTCCCACGCTTTCTCCTCTTTCGGCCATTCTGAAACCTTCAAATGCAGATAAGGCTGAGATTATAAATTGATGAAAACTTAGAGTTGTGTCGTGACATCTATCTACATTTCCAGATTTTGGAGATGATGAAACTTCTAAAAGTAAGGACAACACAGCTAATTCGGATGGAGTGAACATAATTAAAAATTTATTGAGATTTAATTATTTTTGTTGTTAAGTCCAAGGGTTTTGCATAGTATGGTGAAGAAGTAACTATAATATCTGCAAATACTGCATAATCTTTTATGTTTTTCTCGTTTATATTTCCAGCAACAGCTATTTTTAAATTCGGATTGATCGATTTTAGTCTGGGAATAACTTCTTTTAACTCTTCAATTGAATAGTGATCTAACAATAGAACATCAGCCTTATCAGCAAACTCTAAAGCTTCTTCTAAGGTTCTGGGTTCGATCTCTACTTTTCTTAGAATATTTGGTTTACTTTCAATTTTAACAAAGTTTAAATGGTTGGGTGTTATTAGTATTGAATCACTCAATGAGTTTCTGTGAATGCAACCAGATCCAGATATTACTGCTTTTATTTCGTATTTTCTAAATCCGGGGTGAGTTTTTCTTGTTGTGGCGACTAAAATATTTGGGTTTACAGATTTTGCTAAATCTACTAATTTTTTTGTTGCTGTTGCTATTGCACATGTTATAGATAAAAACGTTTGTGAAACTCTCCATAGCTTAAACAATGTTTTTGCATCACCTTCAGCACAAAAAACTACTTCTCCCGCTTTAAATTCTTGTCCACTTCTTTTATATTTGAGTGTACATATATTCTTTTTCTTATAAAATTCTGCCAGTTCTTCAGTACATGCTGTAATACCTTTTTCTCTTGTTAAAATTTCTAAACGAGCGTTTCCATCTATTTTAAGTAGTTCTACTGTTTCATCTTCGTATGGACAATCTTCCAAAAGATATAGTTCCATCAGATCTAACATCCATTTCCCTCCAAAATTCTTACCTTACTTGGATCAAATTTTATAAAAATTTTATTTCCAATTGATATTCTTTTTTCTGTAATATTGGGTGTTACAATAGCATTCAAAGTAAAACAATCATTGCTTAATTTTATCCAAAGTATATTGTTAAATCTCTTTATCTTTTCAACTGAGCAAACAATGGAATCCTCTAAATCGTTAGAGAGAATAATTTCCTCAGGCCTAATATATACTTTGACTTTACTTCCAACATTAGCATTATCGATTGAGCGAATTACAAAACGTCCAATTTTTATTAGAGTGTAACCATCTTTTTTACCAATTATCTCTCCTTTCAATACATTGGCTCCAACAAAATTTGCTACAAAATCATTCAATGGTTTACTGAAAACTTCGTTTACATAACCATTTTGTACTATTTCTCCATCTTTCATAATTATAGTTTTGTTTGCAAGCCTAAAAACATCATCTAAGTCATGTGTTACATGAATAACTGTAGTTTCATATTTTTTAACGATATTCTCTATTAGATCTCTAAGAGAATCTTTTGTTCTCACATCTAAGGCACTAAACGGTTCATCCATTAGCAAAATCTTGGGTTTTGTAACTAAAGCCCTTGCTATGGCAACTCTCTGTTTCTCTCCACCGCTAAGTGTGTTAGGTATCCTATTCAAAAGATTGGTAATTCCAACATCTTCTGCTATTTTTTCAACTTCCTCTTTTATAATTCTGGAATTTTTCTCTTTTTTCTTTAGCCCGTAGGCTATATTTTCGTAAACATTCATATTTGGGAACAAGGCAAAATCTTGATAAACTATACTAATACAGCGTTTTTCTGGTGGCAAATTCGAAATATCCAATTGTTCAATTAGAATTTTACCTTTAGTGGGTTTATAGAAACCGGCAATCGTTTCAAGTAGTATTGACTTACCACTTCCAGTAGGACCAATAATTGTAACGTAATCTTTTTTGTCAATTTTTAGATTTATATTCTTTAACTTGAAATTTTTCAAATCAACGAATAAATTTTTTATTTCTAAAAATGCCATGTTCTCCCTCTATCTACTTTTTCGAACATATATATGGCTGCGAATGATATAATTACAAGAACTATACCACTTGTAATTGCCATATCCATATTGCCATATGATAGACTCAGGTATATTGTAATTGGTAATGTTTCGGTATACATATACGAACCGCCTGCCAGCACTAATACAGCTCCAAAAGCACCCATACATCTAGCAAAAGATATTATAGTTGTTGCAAGTATCCCCTCTTTTGCAATAGGCAAAGTTATATTCCTAAAAGTTTCAAATTCTGTGTATCCTAAACTTCTTGATACAAGCTCAATTCTTGGATTTATTGATTCGAATGTAGAGCACAGTATTCTTGTAGAATAAGGCAATGCAGTAAACACCTGTGCTACTATTATACCAAGTTTTGTAAAAACAATTTTAATCCCTAAGACATTCAGTACTTTTCCTACAAAAGTTTGTCCAAAAAATACTAACAAACATAAACCTAAAACTAATTCTGGGAATGCTATTGGCAAATCTAAAATAGACTTTAGAAAATTTTTTCCAAAAAATGAAAATCTTGAGAGAGCGTATCCAATAGGTATTGCTAATGTTAATACTGCTATCGTAGATACTGCCGAAGTTATTAAAGATAATTCAAGTGAATACATCATCTCTTTTGCTTGAAGTGAATTTAATATTGCTGTAAAACTTGGAATTATAAATAATGAAATTATTAATCCAAAAAATATAGTTGCAAATAGAAGTGTTATAAAAATACAAAAATTTCTAAAAGTTATTTGCATGGGATGAACCCCCACTTCTTCCAGATTTTTAGACCCTCTTTACTTGCTATATAATTGTTAAAAGCCTCTGCAAGTTTTAAACTGCCATCCTTTTTGGCATAAGTTGTAACAGCTGTGGGTATAGTTTTTATTATATTTTGTTTTCTTGGTATGTTTATGATCTGTATTTTCCCCTTAGCTTCAGCCCAAGTAGCCATGTCTTTCCATATTATTGCAGCATCAGCTTGTTTTGTTGCTATGTATATCAACAGTTGATTCACAGTAGGTGCATAAACGATAACGTTTTTGCTAACGTTTTTCCAAAGATGATTTTTCTTTAGTATTTTTTCTGCTACTTTACCTATTGCACAAGCTTTTGGATCGCCTAAAACAATTTTTATGTTTGACTTAGCCAAATCACTCAAATTAGTTATATTTTTTGGATTACCTTTTGGAACAGCTATAACAGGTATGTGCAGTGTTACATTTTTGACAGTGCTGTTTATAATGTATCCTTTTTCCATTGCAATTTTTGTATAGTAGTATGATCCCGGTATAAATACATCACAACCAGTTGTGCTTAGTATTCCATAGATTTCAGCACTACCCCCATAATGTACTTCAATTTTTGCACCTGTTCTTTTTTCGAAATTCTTTATCAATTCCATTCATAGGCTTCATTAGACCAGCTCCACAACACACAACTAACTTTTTGTTCTCCTCTTTTTTTGAAGTACATCCAGCTAAAAGAACTGCCATTATCATTAGTGCTATTAGCACCTTTTTCATAATCTCACCTATAAGTCGTTATGTTTGAAAAGTAATAACGATATTTAATTTTTTCTACGACAATTACCTAAATAACAAAAATTTATTTTGATATATTTGTGAATTTAATTTGTATTTATTCTGCAATCAAATATTCTACAATTAAAATAATTAGCTTTGAGATGCGCTCTTTTTCCAAGTTGAAGGGTAAACTCCTCTTTCCATTAAAACTCTTTCCACATTAACAACTTCCCCACTTCTCATTTTTACTATGTCTTCTGCACTTTTTTTTGCTTTCCCTATCGCAACTAATTCGTGTTTAAGTGTGAAAATTGCCACTTCTTTATTAGGTTTAACGCTCTTTTCTACGTATGCAACACCCTTAGCCATAAGGTTTGCTCCATGACAAATTGCATCTACAGCTGTATCCTTTATTACTATTTTTGGCATATTGATAACAGCCAGTTCCATTGGTTTTATAATCTCTTTAATGTATTTGTCTTCCCCTTCTTCTTTCCACATTATGTACGCATCTAAAAGATCGTGTAAAGTGTAACACATTTTTTCATCGAAATGTCCCGTTTTAATCCTTCTAAGTTCTTGCATATGTGCACCACTACCTAAAACTTCTCCAACATCTGTACACAGTTTCCTTATGTATGTTCCGGCTTCACACCTCACTTTAAAAAGAACATCTCTTCCATCTATTTCTAACAATTCAATCCCATATATCTCTCTAATTCTTAATCTCTTTTTTACAGCTGATTTAAGCGGAGGTCTTTGGTAAATTTTTCCAACAAACATCTTTAATACATTCTCCAACTCTTTCTTAGACACGTTTGAATGCAATCTCATTAAAGTTACATACTCCTTTTCAGATCCCTGTAAAAATCTTACAAGCTTTGTGGCTTCCTCTATAAAGATTGGTAGTACTCCTGTAACTCTTGGATCGAGGGTTCCAGCATGTCCTGTCTTTTTTACGTTAAGTATCCTTCTGACCCAAACTACCACTTCATGACTACTCGGTCCCATTGGTTTGTCAATGCAAACGAAACCTTTCTTTATGTACTCTTCTACAGGTCTTTTGTATGGGAAACATCCGTAATCTTCATTAGTATCAACTTCTTCTTTTACGTAAAAATCTTTTAGCTCCATAATCTTCTTTGATTTTCCCATTATTGGAAGTAATGCTTCATCTTTAAAACTTGTTTGCTTGTGACTGCAGAAGTGATGGCTATTGTAGCTCCAACAATGTAAACAATGTCAAGGTTAAACATACCATAAAATATTGGGCCAAAAGTTTGCCCAAGTTTTGAAATAGATCCATAAATTGACATAATGGTCGCTCTCCCATCTTTTTCCGTCATAGAAACTATGCTGTGTTGTAAAGTCGGTAAAACTGTTCCTTGTGCATAGCCAAATACTATCGAGCTTAAAACCAAGCAGAGCTCACACTTCATTAAAAGTGAAAAGAAAATAATAATTAGAGATGTAGTGTATGCAATGTATCCGACTGAAATTATTTTTTCTTTTAATTTTTTTGATATTCTTGTTAAATTTGCAGCAAAAAAAGCTGTGGATAACGACATAATTGCTTGGATTATCCCCACAATAATGCTTGATCCGCCTATTTTGTATATTACAAAGGGTAAATACGCTAAAAATGTTCCGTAGAGAAGTGAGTAGGCTATAAAACCAAAGAAAAATAACGTTAGCATATCTCTATTTAAATAATTGATAACGTCTAAAAAATTAAATGACTCTTTTACATCTGGGAGCTTAGAGAAAAGGACAAAAAATCCAACTGGGAATGCTAAAAGAAATATGTAAAATGGGTAATTCCAGCCAAAATGAGAAAGAAAACCACCAAACAACTGATAAAATGCAATACCTACAGTTAAAATGCTTGCATTGTAGCCTATGATTTTTTGTCTTTCCAATCCAGTGTAAGCATCACCTATTATTGTTGTTGATAGAGCTACAAGAGCTGAGGCGGAAATACCTTGAATGATCCTTAGCAGTACCATAGTCTCAAAATTTGAGAAAGCACAAATAATGCCAGAGAATCCAAAAATAAAGATAGATGTAGATATAACAAGTTTTCTACCAAATTTATCAGCCATAAACCCTGTTACTGGAGAAAAGAATATCCCGGGCAAAGTAAAAGCTGTTATGAGTAAGCTTGCTTTAACAGAATTTATATTAAAAGCTCTCGCTATTTCTGGCAATCCGGGTGTTATTGCTGAAACACCCATAACGCCTATTAATGTTATCGAGTATGCAACGTACTTTGGTTTTGGCATTTTTTCACCATAGTAATATTGCAAGGGCTATTGCTGTATAGAATATATTTAATAGAGAGCTTATAATTGCTATTTTTACACCCAACCTAAAACCAAAGTATGCAATTCTACCGGGGAGTGAATGTCTCACAAAAACAACAGACATTGAAATTATACTTGTCAGGAGTAAAGCTGCAACAGCCTGAGTAGGTGTTATAACTCCTGAAGAAAGTAGTGAACCTGCTGCAGCAAAACCAGATGTTGTATCCGCCACTCCAGCAGCTACTATAGCTGAAACTTGGCCGGGAAGCCCTAAAATTCTAAAACTTTCAAGTGGTTTAAAAACTCCATAGCTCATCATTAAAATTACTATTGAATATACAAGTATTAACCTCGGCAGAATTTTCCTCAAAACTTTTAAAGCCTTTTTTATACCTTTTTTTATAGTTTTTCTTTTTGTTTCATTCTTTTTTTTAATGTTTTTGTTTTCCCAACTCTTTTTTTCTAGTAGAAAATGCCCAGCTACAATGGCGGTTATTGTTATGCATAAACTTACAAACATTCTAGCTAATATGTATAGTAATCCAGCTTTTAGTCCTAAAAGGGGAATTACTACTGGTATAAAATATATGAAAACATGATTCAGAAAACTAAAAAAACTACTGACAAAAGATGTAATTATTGTTTCTCTTTCACTGATAATTCCTTGCTCGTAAAAATTAGAAAGCATAGCACTTCCAGCATTTCCACTTGCAATGTATGTTATAATAACTACTCCACTTTCTGGAGAAAGGTTAGCTATTTTTACAATTGGATTTACTATCCAAGATATTCTATTTATTAGCCCAAGTTCGCTTAGAATATTGGCGATTGTTATAGCAATAACCAAAATCGGAATTATATGTGTGAATAAATAAATTAATCTGGAAAAAAAAGTGTACATGTTACCTATATTTATTGATAACCTCCAAAATTTCGTCGATTTGCTCGGGGCTTAGAGTAGTTCTCTCCTTAGCATATATAATTCTCACTTCATCTCTAACTCTCGGCAATATATCTACAAGTTTAACCGCAAGATCTCTTCTTCCTACTTGGGGTAATTTTTCAAGCTCAGATACGAGCTCTTTTGCTTTATCCGCAGGTAACTTTGAAAAAAGCATAAGATGTTTTAAAGCCCTTCTTGTTTCAAAAGTTAGTTCGGAAATAGCTTTTCTCTCTTCAACTATTTTATCCATAACTTCTTTTGCTTCTGAAATAGTTATATATTCGAACTCAAGCACCTCTTTAAAACCCATTTTAATCCCCTTTCTGAGGTTTGAGGTGCTCAGGTCTCACTATCAGGGTTTTCATTTTTCCTCCATCTCTTACTTGAACTAAGTATGCTCTGCCTCTCTGCCCGACTACCACTCCCGTCCTACCCTGAAACCTTGGATGTGGCATCCCTTTGTGAACAGCTGGTTCGATGTCGATGTGAACGTATTGACCAACCTCAAACGTTTGAAGAACTTTTCTTATTTTTACACCTTTTTCTCTAACACCTTTTTTCAACTTTCTACCAGATTTGAACCTGAATCCGTGAGATTTCCAGCCCATAACTTTCAACCTCCATTATTCAAACTCTTTTAGTCCACCTAATACATCTACTACGTCAAGTTTGACAACTCGTGAAGGGTTATTTAAAATTTCCGACAGACTTGGTTTTGTTCTACCTTTATCTCCGCTTACAAGCTCCTTTATGTACAAACCGCTATCAGCTTCGATTTTTATAACCGCTTTTCTTTCTCTGTAAAGCAGCAATTCTATTTTGTAAGTTCTTCTCTTTCTTAGGAGTTTTGCCCTTCTATGTTCAACTCTTTCTGGTGTGAACTGGTTTATTTCTTTGTAGCTTAAGTTTTTTAGAGCTTCTTCAAGTTCCTCTTTTTTGACGGGTCTTTCAAATTCAACAACAGCCCTATATATTTTTTTGTATTTGCCGGTCTTTAATTCTGAAACGTGCTTCGGTTCCGCAAATCCAAAAAGTTTAATATAGACTTTACCTTTTGAAAACTCGTTTACAGCTTTTTCTAATTCTTTCAAATTTAGATTTCTAATTTTTGGATTCACGATTTCAAGTATAAATGGTCTTCCTTTTCCAAGCATCCTTGTGTCAACATCTTCTCTTCCAGCACCATGCAGTATAAAGTTTTCACACTTGGTTACATTCATTATAGGAATGCCTATGTACTCTTCTACGGACATCTGATATTTTTTCCCTGTAAATCCACAAATCTGACAACCCTTGCCTTTACAAGCTGAACAAACCCATCTTGTCTGAGGTATGTTTCTTATCCTTTTTATATATCTTCCATAAAGATATATTGGTGTAATTCTTATATTATAGTTTAAATTTTCTGCATTTATGTTTATTACAGCATCAGGAATAACTTTTCTTCTTCTAACATCTGAAAATCCAAATTCTTCCAAAATTTTTGAAATCTCATTTTTGATTTCGTTCTTTATACTTACTTGTGGATTTAAATAATCTTCAAACTCTCTAAGACTGCCTTTCAGTTCACAGCCAACTTCTATTGTTTTGATGTTATACTCTCTTAGCTTGGGTACCATCTCTTTTGCAATATCTTTTATTTTTGAAAAAATTCCACAGCAGTAAATACAATTTTTCTCTTCTACTAATTTATATTGTAAATTAACTCTTGCACTACATCTTTCGCACAACTCTATTACTTCTTTTTCACTGGTTAAATTTGACACACCCAATATTTTTTATTTTGGATATAATTATTTTTTGATGTCTAATTTTAAAAATTTAATATTTAGTCGAAATATAATTAATTATAATTACAAAGTTTAGATTTATCATAAATTAGAAATATGATTTTTAATTTTTTAATTTAAAAACGTTGAACATCTAATTAATTGGCTGAATAAATTTAACTAATTATGTTATATTACGGCATAAATCGAAAAATTTAGAAAAATTTATTTTACTATCGTTTACGAAATAAACCAATGGACGAGAAAGATAGGAAAATAATATCCATGTTGCAGAAAAATGGAAGAACACCCCTATCCCAGATAGCTGAAGTAGTTAATTTTTCAGTTATGGGTGTTAAAAAAAGAACTGAGAAACTAGAAAAAAGTGGAATATTAAAAATTAGATCACTATTAAATGTGGAAAAACTTGGAATAAAATTGGCAATTCTTGCTGTTGAAATGGAAAACTCTGAGGCTATAGAAAATACTATAGAAAGATTTAGAAATTGCCCAAGAGTTTTAAGGTTTTTCGTTACAACAGGATCTTACAATTTATTTGCACTTGTAATTGCTGAAGATTACAATACTCTTGAAAGTATGAGTCTCGAAAAATGCTCTCTTAGAAATCAGAAGGGAATAAAGAGGTTTGAAATATATCCAGTTCAGGATATCTACTATAGTCCTTACTTTGATATAAATGTGATACCAGAGAAAACATTGGAAAAAGCACCGTGTGGAGTTCACTGCGCAAGTTGTAATAGATATTTAGCTGAAAGATGTCTTGGTTGTCCAGCAACAATTCATTATAGAGGCATTCTTTAAAATTTTATGTACTTGGGAGGAACGTAATCTGTTGTGTAAACTTTTCCCTTTTTTCTGATTTCATATCCATCTTCAATCATTTTCTTTGCGTCAATTTTTAAGACGACTGGTTTATTGTCGTATCTTCTACCAACTTCTAAAGCTTCCACAAAACTCTTGCTTAGATGCACTTCTTTTCTTTTCATAGGCAATAAACCCTCTTTTACAATTGAATTAATAGCTTTTCTGCTTGTTCCATGATAAAGTATTGGTGGAATTTCTTTGCTTTCACTCCACTTAATTTCAACGTCCACACTATGTCCATATTTAGCACGAATTTTTCCGTTTTTTAATTCAAATCTTCCCTTTGGGTCTTCTTTTACAATTTTTTCTATTGTTCTTTTTGCATCCTCTTTATCCATTCCATACCTTTTTGCTACAATTTCTACCACTCTTTCAAAGTTTGCCCAACCATAACTATTGAGTTCGATTCCAAAACTTTGTGGGAAGTGCCTTAACAATCCACTTAAAAACTTGCTTATTTTCCTCTCCACACACTCTTAGAAAACAATTTATTTTTTCAGTTTAACGGTTGAGTGATGTGGGGTAAGATAGTAGAAAAATTTGAGAGATATCCCTCCCAGATAGCAGTAGCCAAGGAATTTTTAAAGCTCGGTATTAGCGTTAAAAATGGTAAAGCTTATTGTGGAGATATAGAATTGGTTCCAGCCAAAATAGCTGAGGCTATAGGTGTTGACAGGAAAGTTGTAATCTCCGCAATACAGAATATAGAAAGTGATGAAGAATTGAGAAGAGTGTTTTCGGCTTTAAAGCCCGTTGCTAATATAGCAGAAGTTGCAAGAATAATGGGATGTGGTGTATTAGAAGTTTATGCAGAAAGCCAGAAAGTTGGAATTGTAGCTGCAATAGCAGGGATACTGGCAAGAGAAGGAATATCTATACGATATATTTTAGGAGAAGATCCAGAAATAAGTGTCGAATCAAAATTGACAGTAGTTACAGACTCCAAGATTCCCGGAAAGTTAGTTGATGAATTTTTGAAGGTGGATGGAGTAGAAAAAATTCTTATATCTTAAGAAGACTTTCAAACTTTTTAGCATCTGCACACATGTTTGTGTTGTTAAACATAACATATACTCTGTTTTTGTACTTCATTATATATTTCTTTAGCCATTTTAACTCTTCCTTAGTATAAACGTGTCTATAGTTTAATTTTTCAATTGGTTTATCTCTACACTTAGGACTGTGTCCGTGAAGTCTAAAGTACGATATTTCTCCAGTTAATACGGGATCTTCTACCATTGGATCAACGCAGTGTATTAAATTTACTTTTTTACAAACTTCTTTAACTTTTTCTCTATTCCAGCCTCTCGCTTCCCACACAAATGTGAATTTATCCTCTATCGTGGAGAAAAAATCAACTATCCTTTTAATGTTTGTATCGTTATCCTTAAAGGAAAAAGGTGTTTGAAAGACAATTACCTTAGCTTTTAAAACCTTAGCAATTTCTCTTGTTTTTTCCCAAGCTTTTATAACTATGCTATTCAACTTAAAATAACCACAATTTGAAAGTTTAAGTCCAACTTTATTGTAGGTGGGACTAGATGGAGGATGTGTTATAACTTGCCAAGCTTTTAGTGTAAACTCAAAATTTTTATTAACTTTGTCTGCCTCATTTCTCCATTTTTTTGCTGTTTCAACTCTTGGAGGCTTATAAAATGTTTTTTGTATTTCTATTGACATGTACTCTCTAAAGTATTTATTCATTGATGTACAAAATCCACAACAACCAACTACAATTTCTGTCATACAGCATCGTAAGTTTTAATTATCTCTCCAACACCCTTGCTTCTGCCTTCTCTAAATATAAATTTTTGTCCCTCAAAAATGTAGTATGGGTGATACTTAAACTTCATTTTTACTAAACCTTTATCTCCAGCTTTTAAGTATTTTTTATCAATTTCTTCAAATATTACTGTTTCAGCTATAGTATCTATATGTACAACTGGTTCGTAACCAACTCTAATTCTTGTGGGATGTGTAAAAACTATTACATTTGCATCAAATCTCCAAAAAGCTTTAGGCTCTTTTTTAGATAAAACCATTCCTCTCCTTAAATCATCAAATTTAATCCCTTTTAGTGCAATACCTACTATATCTCCAGATTCTGCTTTTTCTACTTTGTAATAGTGCATTTCTATGCTTTGGACTTTTGCCTTCTTGTAAGAGCAATCGTGGAAAGGACCAACAAATACTTCTTCTCCTTCTCTTATTTCTCCCGACCTTATGCATCCACTCACAACAGTACCTACTCCACTAACTTTGTATATTCTGTCTATGTACATAAGAAAATCATCCTTTATAAATTTTCTGGATTTTAAGTTGTAAAGCAAGCTTTCAAGTATATCGTAGCCCATAAGATTTATAGCTGATGTTACTACAATGGGTACAACTGGTTTTGAAAAAACTAAATCTGATGCATTCTTGGCTGAATCAAGATTTTTAACGCAGTATGGAACTCTTCCAACACTTCTTAATAGTGATGAAATTGAAGATACAACCTCTTTCAACCTCTCTTTATCAACCATATCCGCTTTTGTAACAACTATTATTACAGGTAAATCCATTGCCAATAAAATTCCAAGATGTTCCTTAGTAGTTCTTGTTATACCATCGTTAGCTGCAACTACAAGCAAGCCGTAATCTATTTTTTGACCAAGTAAGCCTCTTATTGTCGTTCTAAGCCATGGTTCGTGACCAACTGTATCTACGAATGATATAAGTTTTTCAGCCTTTTCAACGACTTCTGCCTTCTCTCTTTTGTTGAGTGGATTTTTCATTCTTATTGGTTTTCCATCTTTAAATCCTAAAACTGCAAAACTTAAGTCTGCACTTAATCCCCTTTCTATTTCATGTTTTAGTACATCAAGGTATATTCTGGTCGCTCCATCTCCATCATCAGCTTTTCCAGTTATCAAACACCCAACGAGCGTACTTTTTCCATGATCAACATGTCCTGCAGTACCAATTAAAACTCTCTCTTTTTTACTGTTGTTTTTCTGTATTTCAACAATACCAACAAAACTATTTTTTTTCACTTCATACTTTTCTACTGAACTTATGTGGGAATCCACCTCAATAGCTATTTTTTCTAAGATTTGAATTGTTTCTTTAAATGATTTTTCACTAATTCCCTTAAGTTCCCCACTATCTGAAACTCCAATTACATATATAGCCTTGCCTTTGCCCATTATAAGCCTATGACTCATCTGACAAGCAAGAGATTGAAATCTTCCTTCTCTTAGATGGTTTAATGTTAAAAATTCTTTAAATTCTACATTCTCTCCTTCACCTTTTTTAAGAAATAAAATTAATCTATGCACGTTGAAAGTAAACCTTAGTAAATTTATTTTTTTCGTTTCAAATTAGCATATCAAATTAGCATATTCAGACCTTCCATCATCGCCTCTACTGATGCCATTACAATATCTGTCCTAGCCCCTCTTGCTGTAACGACTTTATTTCCTCTCTTTAATTGGACGATAACGTCTACTAACGCATTTGTCCCCCCAGTTATTGCATCAACTCTGTAACTTATCAGCTCTATATCTGCAAAGTCTTTTACACCCTTCTTTATTGCGTTTATAGCAGCATCTACTGGTCCAGTACCTACTGCAGCCTCTATTATCTCTTTTCCATTTATTCTTAGCTTGACACTTGCAGTTGGCATAACGTTTTTGCCACTAACTATTGATAGATCTTCTAATATAACCTTCTTTTCTCTCTTTACTTGAAGGACCGTTTCGATTATCGTTCTTACATCTGCATCAGTAACTGTTTTACCTAAATCTCCTATCTCCTTTATCCTTTTTAGAATTTCTTTCATCTGTTCTTCTGTTGCTTTATAGCCAAGCTCCCTCATCACTGCTTCTACACTAGCTCTACCAGCATGTTTTCCAAGGACTATATGTCTCTCTCTTCCAACTACTTCTGGGCTTATAGGTTCGTAAGATGATGCATTTCTTAATATTGCTGATGTGTGTATTCCACTCTCGTGAGTAAATGCATTTTCCCCAACTATTGCTTTGTTTGGTGGTATTGCAATACCTGTTAGTTTTTCTACTAACTTAGATGTTCTGTAAATTTTCTTGAGCTCTATTCCAGTTTTTATTCCATATAGTAATTCTAAGGTTGCAACAACTTCCTCTAATGCTGCATTACCCGCTCTTTCTCCAATTCCATTAATGGTAACGTGTACTTCATCAGCTCCTCCTTTTACAGCAAAAATAGTGTTTGCAACAGCCAGTCCAAAATCATCGTGACAGTGTATTGCAATGTCTACGTTTTTAAATTCACTTTTTAGTTTTTTCATTATTTCTTCGCATTTTTCAGGAGTTAGCACTCCAACAGTATCAGTATAAGTTAATCTATCAGCTCCGGCATCAAGAACTTCTTTGTATAGCTTTTTTATGAATTCAAGATTAGCTCTTGATGCATCTTCTCCTCCAAATTCAACAATAAGCCCCCTATCCTTAGCATATTCAACAGCTTTTACAGACATTTCTATTATATCCTCCTCTTTTTTTCCCGGAAACTTAGTTGATATGTGAATAGGTGATGAAGGAGCGACCATAAATACGGAATCAGCTCCGGCATCAGCTGCAGCATCTATATCTATTTCTTTAATTCTACAAAAACTACAAATTTCAGCATTCAAATCTAAGGATGATATCTCTTTTATTGCATTAAACTCACCCTTAGATGCAATAGCAGTTCCAGCCTCTATAATATCTACACCCAATTTATCTAAGGCTTCGGCAATCATCTTTTTTTGCTCAATACTTAAACTAAGTCCGGGTGTTTGTTCTCCATCTCTCAATGTTGTGTCAAGAACTTTCACAACTTTATCCATGGTTGCAAGTACTTACCGAGATATAAATTTTTTTTCTAGATTTTACCTCTTTCCTCTATTAGTTTTCTTACAGCTGGTTTTCTCTTTGCTATCTCTTTTAACGTTGATTCAAAACTCTCGTAGGGTGGTACTTGGTGCAAGAGAAAAACACCCGTTCTACCTACATTTCTCCTCCTTTCCAAAACTCTTATTCTCTCTAAAACTATATCAACGCAAACATTTAACTTTTTTGCAACCTCCTTAGGGGACATTTCGTTTATTGGAATTTCTTCATGTCCTTCTTTTGTTGGGTTTATTAAAACAAGCCTTTTATCTACACCAGCACATCTTTCATTGTTTTTTAGCTGTTCTAAGTTTAAACAACCTCCAAATTTGTAGAAGTCTAATTCTCTATCCTTCATTCTTACAAGGGGAAAACTTACTGTAACTCCATTATCTATAACAAATTCTCCCTTGATTGCATAGTTTGGTGTGGCTTGAACAACTCTTCTCTCAATCCAACTTTCGATAATTAAATCTAATTTGTATGAGGGAACATTTATTGGAATAAATATATCTACATCACTTTTTTCTTTAACATCTCCTCGAGCTACACTTCCGTAAACTATTGAAGGTAACCCTGCTTTTTCAAGTTGTGACATTATTTTTTTTGCAACATCTCTCTTCTCTTTTAGTAATTTCCAGTGTCTGTTACTGTACCTTATTTTCTTTCTTTGTCCAAAAGTGGCTGTTTTTGGTCTCATTTTACTATACTTTTAATCCAGTTTTCAAACTCTTTTGAGCAATCTCCAATTTTTAGCATTACTATGCACGGGTTCTCGTAGCTGTGCATTTCTTTTATCTTTTTTTCAATCTCTTTAAATTTAGACTCTGTTGTTTTTATTATTAGTGCAAACTCTAAAGCACCTTTTAATTCACCCTCCCACATATATATTGAGTTTACTGGAAAAATGTTAACACATGCAGCTAATTTTTCCTCTACAAGTGTTCTACCTATGTTTCTGGCCTCATCTAAGCTTGAGCACGTTACATAAATAAATGACATCATAGTTATTTCACTTAGGTCTCGCTTTAAAAATTCGTCCTCTCAGCAAATTTAATTAACAATAACCTCAGTAAATAATCGATGAGTTTTTCATTAGAAGGTATAGCTATAGTAGTCTTTGTAGTTTACTGGATGTCTATTGAATACCTAAGAAGCAAAGGTATTCTGGAGAAACATGGAATTAGTAATTATGGTCCTGTTTTGATAGTAAGATCCAAAAAAGGATTGGGTTTACTTGAAAAGCTCTCTAAACCAAAGAAATTTTGGAGAGTACTCTCAACTATTGGAATACCTTTTGTTTTTGCCGGAATGGCATTCATGTTTGCCCTAATAATTTTAATGGATGTTATGATGATTAAATCTCCTCCTCCACCCTCTCCGGTAACTTCACCAAGAAATGTCTTACTAATTCCTTGGATAAACACACTTTTCCCACCGTTATACCTTTTATTGGGTTTAGTAGTTACTCTAATTGTTCATGAATTTAGTCATGCAATACTGTGTAGAGTTGAGGGTATAAGGGTTAAAGCTTTGGGTCTTTTAATGCTTCTCGTACCCATAGGTGGATTTGCAGAACCGGATGAAGAGGAACTTGAGAAAAAAGCAAGTAGAATACAAAAAGTTAGAATTTTCTCTGCAGGAGTTATTAGTAATTTTTCAGTAGCTTTGATTTCTTTTGTCCTTTTTCTGTTTTTGCTTAACTTTTTGCAGCCTGTTGTGTTTGTGGCTTACTCAAACAACAAGTCCATACAAGCTGGTGAGATAGTTTATAGCATAAACGGTATTAACGTGTCAACCCCTGCCGACGTTGCAAAAGCTTTGGAGTTAAATAAAATAATAGTTCTAAAAACAGATAAAGGAGTTTATAGGCTTTCAGGAGTTTGTGGTGTTAAAGTTGTAGGCTTATACAAAAATTATCCGGCTGAGAAGTCGGGTATAAAAACTGGAATGATAATATACATGATAAACAACACACCCACCCCCAATCTATACGCTTTTGAAAAATACATGTCTAAGACTAAGCCGGGAGAAGTGCTTAAGATACACGTTTACTATAAGGGCGTAAGAAAGATAATATACGTTAAACTTACGAAATCCCCATATTCTAACTCTGGATTTCTTGGAGTGGAAGTTTATGGATATATTTCTGGACTTGAATTTGGATATAGTAGTGTATTGCTTGAAGAATTAAAGAACATGCCCAACAATTTAAAAACTGTTAGGGGATGGTTATTCTTTGTGGCTATGCCACTAATGGGTTTTAAAGGTTTTACTGGAAATTTAACAAAGTATTTTAAGCCGAAAATACTGGGAAACAACCTCTTTATCGTTTTAACTTCCCTATATTGGATATGTTGGGTAAACTTCTACGTAGGTTTATTCAACTGTTTACCAGCAATACCGCTTGATGGGGGTAGAGTGTTGTACGAATTTATTGTATGGCTTGCAAGCAAATTTGGTTTTTCAGGTGAAAAAATTGCAGGATACATTGTTAAATACTTGGCTTATCTAATCTTTGTGTCTCTCGCTTTATCCGTTATAATTCCCAATATTTCCTATATAAAAACATTTTAAAGTGGACTCGGCGGGATTTGAACCCGCGGCCTCCGCCTTGCGAAGGCGGCGCTCTACCCCTGAGCTACGAGCCCTACTTTTTTTTAACGTTTTTTGCTAATAAGTTTTATTGTTAGTTTTATTACCCATATGGCAGCAGTATGTACAGTTGTACTTAGATGGTGGAGGTATATGTCTTTTCGCATGACAGTTTAGACACTCTGCAGCGTTGTATGATGTTTTATTGTAAAATGCTTTTGGTGGATTGTACCCCATTTTTCTTAAGTAGGATGTGAAGTTCTCTCCAATGGCATACCAGCCTATGAACACTTTCTTTTCATTTTTATTTATAAATACGAGTGCTGGGAATCCGTAAGGGTTAGTTTCTGAGTAAACTTTTTTCTCTAAGGCACTCCAGTTAGTGTGGTTATCCCAGTTGCACAGGTGAAAATCAATTTTATCTCTGTATTCCTTTTTTAAAAGTTTTATATAAGGTTCTATCATTTTACAGTTTGGGCATCCAGTTTCATAATAGAAGAACACCTGAGGTTTATTTAGATTTAAATTTTTTTCTACATTTTTTTGGGCACATCCAGCAATAACTATTGTTAGTGCAACTAAGATCAACAATTTTTTAAATTTCATCTCAATACCTCCTAACTAAACTCAAGACACTTTTTAACTGCGAAAGGAATATTTTCTACAACATCCATTGCAGTTAAACAATATCCTTTTTCCTCAAAACTTATGTCTCCAGCCAATCCGCAAATAAATGCGGATGCTGTTGCTGCATCAAATGCATTTGAATTTGATAGAATAGCACCACAAACTCCAGCTAATACATCTCCAGTACCTCCAACCGTCATTCCAGCGTTTCCGCTTTTATTTAGCTTAACTTTTTCACCATTTGTTATAAAGTCAATTTTACCTTTTAGTAATATCGTTATTTTTTCTTTTCTTGCGAGAGTTATTACTTCTTCTAAATTTTCTATTCCAAAGTATTTTTTAATTTCACCTGTGTGGGGCGTAATTATCACATCACCTTCAACTAAGTCGATGTATGGAATGGCACTTGCGTCGAGAACGAACTTTTTGCATCTAATGACTTTTAGTACATCTTCAGCTAAGCTATCCTCCATACCCATACCAACTACTGCAACATCTATTTTACTTAAGTTTTTAAGTTCTTCTGGACTTTCAAACCCCCTTACGATTATTTCAGGTGAGTAAGATGAAACAATGCTTTTAATTTCCGAAGGTACGGCCAGAAAAACAAGATCAGCTCCAGCTTTTAGTGAGGCTATTGCAGAAAGAAATGGAGCGCCAGTATATGGCCCCCCTCCAACAACAAGTATCTTCCCATTTTCTCCTTTGTGACTGTATTCATTTCTTTTGAAAGTGAGTTTTACATCTCCCGGACCGGATAAAGCTTCTATCAAAGGAGGAATACCTATATCTTTAACTATCAACTTTCCAACGTAATCTTTTACTTCTGGCTTTATTAGACCCGGTTTTACTTTATGAAACGTTACAGTGATATCTGCTTTTACAGCTTTCTTGAATTCACCCGTATCTGGGTTAATACCAGTGGGTACATCAACAGCTATAATTTTTGCTTTGCAATTATTTATTAAATCTACAGCGGAACTGTAAGGTTCTCTTAGTTCTCCTTTAACCCCCGTTCCAAGCATAGCATCTAACACACAATCTGCTTTTACTTCATCAGGCACTCCATTTAGCACTTCTACTCCAGATAGCTTAGCCAATTCTAAGTTCTTCTTTGCAATTTCAGTTTTTACATTGCCCATCAGGTAAATTTTAACGTTTACTTTTTTTATTAAAAATCTTGAAGCCACAAAGGAATCTCCTCCATTATTGCCAGTTCCTGCAAAAACAATAACTTCAGAAGGATTTAACTTTAGCACTTCTTCAGCTATAGCTTTTCCAGCATTCTCCATTAACTGTAATCTTGATAATCCGTAATATTCACAATTTAAATCTACAGCCCCCATCTCTTTTGAAGTGATTGTTTGGGTGCTAAACTTCACAGCTAATTTTTCGTATTCATTCATATTCCTTTATTAACTTTTTAAGGATATAGAGTTTTCTTGCAGTTGGCTTGGTTTGTGGTCAAATCTATATACTTAAAGTAGTTTTGAATTAACATGAAACTCGTTACGTGTGGTTTGCCCTACGCTAATGGTAAAGCTCACATAGGGCATTTGAGAACGTACATACCAGCAGACGTTTACGTTAAATACCTTAGAATGATGGGTGAAAAAGTACTTTTTATTTGTGGTAGTGATTGCCATGGAACACCCATAGTCGTAAACGCAGAAAAGGAGGGTATCTCTCCAAGAGAACTTGTTGATAGATATCACGAGCATTTTAAGAAAGTTTTTGCATCAGTGGGTATAGAATTTGATTACTTTGGAAGAACAGATAGTGAATACCATCACGAAATGACCAAGAATTTTGTAAAAAAGTTAATAGAAAAAAGTTACGTTTATTCTAAGGAAATAGAATTAGCTTACTGTCCAAAATGTAAGAGATTTTTACCAGATAGATATGTAGAAGGTATATGCCCGTATTGCGGTGCTGTAGCAAGGGGTGACGAATGCGATCAGGGTTGTGGTAGGTATCTTGAGCCGGGAGAAATAAAAGAGCCAAGATGTAAAATATGTGGAACTAAAGCAGAATTCAGAAAACAAAAACACTACTTTTTTAAGTTAACTGCTTTTAGAGACTTTCTACTTGAGTATCTTGATAAAGTTGGGGGGACTGAAAACGCTTTAAACTATGCGAGAAAATGGGTTAAACAGGAATTAAAAGATTGGTGTATAACAAGAAATCTGGAGTGGGGAGTTAAATTTCCGGGAGAAGATTTGGTTGTTTATGTTTGGGTCGATGCTCCAATAGGCTATATATCTTATACTCGCGAAGCTTGTAAAAATTTAGGCTGTGATTGGGAGAAAATATGGGTAGAGGGTGTGAAAAAAGAGGGAGATATAAAGTGGGGAGATATAATACATTTCATAGGTTTGGATATAGTTTACCATCACTGCATATTTTGGCCTGCAATGCTTAAGGGGGTAGAATTTGCACTACCTTCCGCAATTGTTGCAAGTGGTATGGTTAAAGTTGAGGGTAAAACTTTTTCTAAAACAAGGGGTTACGTAGTTTGGGTTGAAGACGACTATCTTAAATCTGGGTTTAATCCTGACTATTTAAGATATTACATAGTAAACTATACATCCCATCAAAAAGATTTGAATTTTTCATGGAAAGTATTTATGGATAAAGTCAATAATGAACTTATAGCAAATCTTGGAAACTTCATATATAGAGTAACATACTTTGCTTGGAAGAATTTTGAAGGAGACGTATGGAGCTTTAACGTTAAAGCTGATGATAGCGTAATAAAAGCTGTGGAAAAAGCGAGAAATGAAATAGTAAAAGCAATCAAAAATTGGGAATTCAAAATAGCGAGTGACGCTTTTATGGAACTGGCAAGTTTCGGTAATAACTATTTCCAGAGCAAAGAACCTTGGGAATTGATAAAGAGCGATAAAGAAAAATGTGCAGAAGTAATAGCAAATTGCTTGCATATTGTAAAAGCTTTAACTATACTGGCGTATCCAGTTTTACCTTTTTCAATGAAAGAGGTAGCAAAAATAATTGGTGTTGATGAATTTAGAATGAACAAAGTGAATGAATTTGAAAAGATTAAAGTTCTCAAAAAACCAAAACCACCCTTTAAAAAGGTTGAAGAAGAAAAAATAGAGGAGATGGAAAAACTGATGATTGATAGGATAAGAAAAGCTGATGAAAAAACTGTGAAATACGTCACCATAGATGATCTATCAAAATTGGATTTAAGAGTGGGCAAAATTCTTAGGGCTGAAAAAGTGAAGAAGAGTAGGAAACTTATAAAACTTGAAGTTGATATAGGTAATGAAGTCAGACAAATAGTAGCGGGAATTGCAGAAACTTATAAGCCTGAAGAGCTGGTTGGAAAGCAAGTTGTAGTTGTTGCTAATATGAAACCAGCTAAGCTAATGGGTGTAGAAAGCAGAGGTATGATTCTTGCTGCTGATGTTGAAGGTAAAGCCGTGTTGTTAACTCCAGAAAAAGAAGTACCAATTGGTAGCAAGGTGAGGTAGTATGGCTGTTATGATATTGAGTGGGGGATTAGATTCAACAACTTTACTCTGGAAACTGTGTTATGAGGGTGAAAAAGTTTATGCACTAACGTTTAACTATGGACAGAGACACAAAAAAGAGATTGAGCATGCAAAAAAAGTTGTGAAAAAGGCTTTGGAGGAAGGATTCAAGGTAAAACACGAAATTGTGGATATTTCGTCTATATCTCCTTTAATTTCTTCTGGAGCTTTAACTGGTGATAGCGAAGTACCACACGGATTTTATACGGATGAAAAACAAAAGATAACAGTAGTACCTAACAGAAATATGATTATGCTTTCCATAGCAGTTGGTTTTGCCGTGAAAAAAGGTGAAAAAGAAGTTTACTATGCAGCTCACAAATCTGATTATGCAATTTATCCTGATTGTAGGAAGGAATTTGTTAAAGCATTGGATTCAGCAATATATCTTGCAACAATTTTTACTCCCGTAGAACTAAGAGCACCGTTTGTCGATATGACTAAGGCTGAAGTTGTAGCTCTTGGGCTCAAAATTGGAGTACCTTACGAACTTACGTGGAGCTGTTATGAGGGTGGAGATAGACCATGTTTAAAGTGTGGAACTTGTTTGGAAAGGACAGAGGCTTTTATGCTTAACAACGTTAAAGATCCCATGCTTACTGATGAAGAGTGGAAAATAGCTGTGGATGAATATAAAAAATATGAACGTCAATTTTAATGTTGAACCCTAAAGCGATAGTTTTATATTTTAGCTAAGTTAAGGCATACTCAATGGGACGGCGGGACAGAGAGTACTATCTACCTTCACTAATTTTTGCAGCTGGCGTTTTCTTAATAGTCATTGGATTATCTCTAATAGCAATTTTTCAGATAAATAGGTACTCCAACCCTACCGAAATAGAGATAGTAGGTGTAATAATTGGTTTGGCTATTCCAATGGCACTCTACGGAGTAAATGCTATGTATGGTTTTAAGAGGTATAAACCAGCTACTATTGCTGCTTTTGCACTTACTACTCTCGCAGTAGTTTTATTTGTTCTTATGTATCCTGAATACTGGTACTATCCACAAATTGTCTATGTTGCATTGCTTTATGCATTGGGCTTAGTTTTATTTTTTAGCAGTTCTTTTGCTGAGGCTGTTTTAAGGTTACTTGAAAAAGCACCGGGTATTGAAATAAAAAGAGAAACAAGTTATGTTGAGAAGAAAAAACTGAAAAAGAAGATTGAGGAAAATATAGAAATTGAAGAAGCTAAGCTAATAGAACCTGATTTTGACAAAGTTCTCGATATAGAGATTATTGAACCAAAAGGAGATTTCTTAGTGGGTTCGGCCCTTAAAGATGGGGAGTATAGAGGAAATGTAGTTAGAGTAAAAGATTCTGTACCAGAAGCGGAAAAACTTAGAATGTTGAGAAATGGTGGGAGAAGAGTTGCTAAAAAGGAGGTTTGTGAAGTAGATAATGCGGCAAGAGTGCTTAAAATGATAGAAGAAAGTAAGATAAAAGGTAAAAGTCCGGGTGAAGGCTTATCTTAGGAGGTGGTTTTCGTGTCTAAGGGGTTAGATGTAGGTACTATGAACATAATATGTTCTGAAATGGAAGGAGATGAAATCGTTTTTGTCCAGCAGAGAAATGCATTTCTTGAGCTCGATTATAACGACATGACAAAAATGATGCTTGATAATGCAAGAGTTGCTTATGTTATAAAAGGAAACAAAATATATGTGCTTGGAGATGACGCTCTCAGGTTTGCTACCGTTTTTAAGAAAAGTACAAGGAGGCCAATGAAATCTGGTGTTCTAAGTCCTGAGGAAAAAGAAGCTATTCCAATAATAAAGTTGCTAATAGAAAAAGTAGTAGGTTCTCCAGAATATGCAGGAGAGATAGTGTGTATATCTTCTCCCGCAAAACCAATAGATTCCGATATTGAAGTATTGTATCATAGAAAAACAATGGAGGCTTTAATAAAGAAAATAGGTTATACACCTTACGTAATAGATGAAGGTTTAGCTGTAGTTTATTCTGAACTTGCTGATACAAGCTTTACTGGGATAGGCGTTAGTTTTGGGGCTGGAATGACAAACGTTACTGCAGCATACTTTGCTGCACCTATAGTGTCCTTTAGCATAGCCAAGGGCGGTGATTGGATTGATGAAAATGTTGCCAAAGCTACTGGTATGTCCAGGGAGCAAGTTTGTGCAATAAAAGAAAGTGGTTTTGAATTGAAAAAAGAAGTAGAGCTTGGAAGTGTTGAAGGAGCTTTGGCAATATACTATGATCAACTAATCTCCAATATAGTTGAAACTCTTGCAAGGAAATTAGCTGAGGTAACTCCCCCAGCAGTAGAATTTCCAGTTGTGTTGGCAGGAGGAACGTCAAAACCAAAGGGATTCAAGTCTTTGTTTGAAGAAAGATTAAGTGAAATTGGACTTCCTGTAAACGTATCCGAGATAAGAGTTGCAAGAGACCCCCTCTTTAGTGTTGCGAGAGGTTGTCTTATAGCTGCTAAAACAAGAGAAAGTTAATGAAGAAAAAACTTTTTTTAGTAATTTTATTTTTACTTGTGTTGTTTGTATTTTACTACTTTTCACCTTTGATAAATGGAATAGTTATGGGTATAGTTTTTGCTTATGTTGCAAAACCAATAAAAAATAGGTTGAGATTGGGTAATTTAGTTTCAAGTGCTATATCTACAATGACAATATTGCTTCCAATTTCTTTTCTGATGTTTTACGGTATTTTTCAGGGATTGAATCAGCTAATCTATATTTTAACTCATCAAAAAGAGCTAATTTCTTCACTTATCCGCGTTATGAAAAGTGCAAACATACCTGAAAATTACAGTAACTATATAATTTCATCCATTCCTTATTTTGAAACTTATATAAGAAACTATCTGAAAGTTTCTGCTTTAGATGTGACTATTAAAACTGTAACATTTTTTATGAACTTTTTAATATCTGCAATAGTTTGTTTTTATGCTTTGTGTGATGGTGATAGGTTAGTTAAAGCAATACTTTCAGTTTTGCCGGAGGAATATACAGAAGATTTAGAAAAACTTTTGAAGGAGATAGACGAAACTTTAATTTCTCTTTGGTTTGGAAATTTTGCATTTGCAATTTTTGTTGGTCTGTTGAGTATACCATACTTTATGGTATTTGATGTGCCGTACATTCCTATTCTTAGCGGTCTTATGTTTCTTGCTGCTTTAATCCCAATTTTTGCAGAATGGATGGTCATACTTCCTGTTGCGGCTTTTCTTGCAACAAAAAGTATAATACTTTCAGCATGGTTTTTGTTAACCGGAATTATACTGCTGTATATATTACCTGAATTGTTTTTAAGACCTCACTTCTTGGGTTATGCGAGCAAAATACATCCTCTTTTAATTCTTTTGTCTTTTATTGGAGGAGCCATGGCTGGAGGTGCTGCAGGTTTTTTTATAGCGCCTACCTTAGTTGCGGTATTAACAGCTGTTTATACTCACTACACCGGTAAAAATTTAGCTGCGAAGGTTAAGCAAAAAACATGAAAATAGTAATCTCTCTTGGCGGATCTGTGCTAATGAAAGATTTCCCAGAATGCAGAATGATGAAGGATTTTGCAGTAGAATTAGAAAAAATAGCCAAAAATAAAAAGATATTTGTTGTTGTTGGAGGGGGAAAAGTTGCAAGAGACTACATAAAAATTGCAAAAAATTCTGGGGCTAATGATGTTCTATGCGATTTAATTGGGATTAGAGTTACTAAGCTCAACGCTCTTTTGTTCTCATCTATGCTCAACTCATCTCCTAAGGAAGTCCCAGATACATTTGAAAGAGCCTTAGAATTATCTAAGCTTTGGAATATTGTTGTAATGGGGGGCACATTTCCCGGACATACTACTGATGCTACAGCAGCCCTCTTAGCTGAATACGTAGGAGCAGATTTATTACTTAATGCAACGGCTGTTGATGGTGTTTATTCTGAAGATCCGAAAAAAAATCCAAATGCTATATTTTATAGGAGAATTAAAGCTAAGGAATTAGTGGAGATCGTGTCTAAGGGGGAAGTAAAAGCTGGAAGTAGCAATGTTTTAGATATTCTTGCCGCAAAAATAGTAGAGAGGAGTGGTATAAAAACTATAATTTTTAAAGGTGAACCAAAAAACATAGAAAAAGCAATTTATGGTGAAATTGGTACGGTAGTAGAGCCATGAAAATTTTAGTTGTTACTGGTAAACTTGCAGCTGAAGATGTAAAAAAAGCTGTAAGTGGATTTGATGTTGACGTTTTTGTTGCAGATGTAGATATAGCAGCGTTTGTAACTCCGGAAATAATTAAAAAAATCAATCTTTCAAACTATGATTTAGTTTTACTTCCGGGTAATGCAAAAGGGAATTGGAAAAAACTTGAAGAAGAGACAGGTGTTAAAATAAGGCTTGGTAGCATTCATGCTGCAGACTTACCTAAGGTGTTGAAAAACATAGATAAAATAGAGTTGTCTCATTCAATTCCAGCATGCAGATTGTTATATTCTATAATTGCAAAAGAAACTATCGATTTAGTAAACTCAGATAAAGAGAGGATTCTTTATCCAGCTTACGTTGGGGATGTTGTAATTGGAGAAGGAAGAATGAAAGTTATTGCTGAAATAGTAGATGCGCCCGAATTAGAAAAAGAAGAATTGATAAGTAAAATAGAATATTATCTTAAAAGTGGTGCTGACATAATTGATATAGGAATACCAATAGATTGTGAAGTTGAAAAAGCTATAAAGTCTCTAAAAGTAGCTTTAGATTGTTGTAATGCTGTAAGTATTGATACTTTCGATAGCAAAATAATAAAAAAAGCTGTAGAGCAAGGAGTACACATGATTATGAGCGTAAGCTCAGAAAACATTGAAGTTTTAGATTTTATAACTTCTCAGGCAGTAGTAGTTGTTAGTAGAGATGTAAGTGAACTAATGAATATAATTAAATTTGCAAGAAAGAAAGGTAAGAATAATTTAATTGCAGATTGCATACTTGATCCTTTCCCAAATTTGTTTTCTTCTCTTTCAAGGTATGCTGAATATAGGAGTAAGGATAAGAGTACACCAATTCTCATGGGTGTTGGAAATGTAACTGAGTTGTGTGATGTGGATTCTGTAGGTATCAATGCTGTATTATCTTTTATCGCGGAAGAAATTGGAGTTAATGCACTTTTTACTACTGAGGCAAGTTACAAAACTAAGGGGTGTATAAAAGAATTAAGAACTGCAAGCTACATGGCGAGAGCAGCCAAATTAAGAAAATCGCCACCAAAAGATTTTGGAGTAAATTTGTTAGTTTTAAAAGAGAAAATTATCCAAAGAGAGAAGGTAAAAGCTTCAAAATTGACATATGCTAAGAAGTCTCGTGAATTCGTTAGAGATCCAAAAGGAGATTTTAGGATATACGTTCATGGTAAAGATGTAGTTGCAGTTCACGATTCTGGTCTTGGTATTATTGGCGACTCAGAAAGCGTTGTTAAAGAAATTATAAGGAGAAAATTAATATCAAGGTTAGATCATGCAGCTTACTTGGGTAGAGAGCTAAAAAAGGCAGAAATTGCAGCTAAGCTTGAAAAAAGTTATATTCAAGATGAAGATTTAAATTTTGGAATATATAAAGATTGATTATCTGGATATCACATTGAATATTTAAAACGAAAATTTTATAAATTTTTAATTTTGCTTTTGGTGTATGGGCTTAAGTAGTATAATTACTTTGGCTCTTTTAGCTTTAGTAGCAGTATTTATTATAATAATTGCTTTTATAGTCGCTGGAATATACAACAGGTTTCAGCAACTTAAAAACGGGGCTGAAGCAACTTTTAACCAAATAAAAGTAGCTATGAAGAAAAGACTTGATTTGCTAAGTGAATTGCTTGAATCTGTTAAGAGTTACGCGAGATACGAGAGAGACACTTTTGAAAGAGTGACTAAGATGAGAACTGAAGTTATGAAAGCGTCAACTCCTCAAGATCTACAAAAAATAGATGCAGAAACAAGAGGAATACTTGGAAACATAATAGTTAGCGTTGAAAACTATCCTGAGCTTAAAACTTCAAGTGTTGTACAAGAACTTATGAGTTCTGCTAAGTCTGTTGAAGATGAAATTGCTCGCTTGAGATATACCTACAACAACGTAGTTCAAGAATACAATACAAGAATGGACATAATTCCGGACAGCATAATTGCCAGACTTATGGGATTAAAAAAGCTTGAATACTTGCACTTCGAGGAGGCAGTAGAGAGGAGACCTGAACTTAATTGGAACATTTAGGTGATAAATTATGTCTTCTTTGTTTATATTTTCTTTATTCGCTGTAGTACCATTAATAAGTCTATTTGCAATTTCAAGAAAACTTGAGGAAAAGGGACAGCTGGTATCTCTTTTTTTATGTATATCAGCTATTATTTTACTTGCTTTTTTGTTTTCTTATTTTCATATAAATTTAATTAGCGAACATTTAAATCCTTTAACGGCTGATTATTCTGCTACTCTAAAAGTTGGCCCTCATCTTTACTTGACGGAGGACTACGTTTACCATGTACACACTTCTAAGTATAGGGCTCTTTACAGAAGGTTTAATGCCCCACTCTTTGTTCAGAGTAGTTATAGTAAACCACATTACACTTTGCTTAGGATTAGTAGTAATTATCCTGAATATGCAGTGGACAACTTTGGACACATATATCTGTGGAATGCCTACGATGTAAATCACCTAAGAACGCTTATAAGAGATCATGCAAGTAAAAACGAAATTGGTATAGTAAATTCGTACCATTTCAGTCCGGGTAATTACGAAGTCAAGTATAGCTTTGAAATATTCCCTCCAGTTCAAACTGATGGTAAGCTATACCATGTAAACATAAAGTTAGCGAGCAAACACGTTCCATATAACAACGTATTTTTAAAGATATTGGATCCCCAAAGAAGTATAAAAGAGTTGTTTGTACACTTTCCAAATTCAAAAGTTGTGAGAACAAATTACGGATGGGAAATAACCGGTAAAAGTCCTGAAAACGGATTGATAGAAGTTGAGATGGTTCTAACTAAACCAGTTTATGGTTACACAGAAAAGGTAAGTGATGTTCAAGCTAAAACTATATCTGCTAACAAATTTTATAAACTGAAAATGGAAATTATTAAAGATATTAGTTACGTTTACGTACTATTGGTTCTTGTAATTCCCGGAATAATTTACTACATTTATATGAAGTACGGTTCGGAAATAAGCGTAACAGTTCCTAAATTTTTGAGCTACGTACCAAATAAAGAAAGAAAACCTTGGATTGTTAACTTGGTTTTTAAAGGTGATGCATTCAATTTCGATCCTGATGGTTTCTTTGCTACTTTACTCAATTTGGAGAGGATGAGTCTTATTAAGTTAGAGACGTACGGCAATTCTAAAAAAGACTTGAGAATTAAAGTTATCAAAGAAAAAGAACTGGATGATGAGTATGAGAGAAGAGTATTCAATTACATTAAAAAGAACTCTGAGGATGGAGTCTTTGATACAGCAAATCTTAAAAAAACAAAAGATCTAGCATCTAAGATAGTTGGTTTGAAAGAAGCGATTGAACTTAATAACTTAATGCTTATGGTTGATCGTGATTTGATAAAACTCAGAAAAAGCGTAGAAAGAGAATTTATAGATACTTCTGGTAAAAAAGCTCTATACAAGCTTTTAGCATTCAGTCTGTTAGTTGCTACATCTGGTGCTGTTTTAGGCTTTATTTATTCTCAGCAAATTACTGCATTAATGGGATTATCTGCTTTTTACGAGAGTTTAGCTTGTTTTATGGTTCCTGCTCAGCTTTTTGGGAGGTGGAAGGATAGAGAATATGAGGAAAGGTTGCAGTGGAGAGCTTTTACAAGATTTCTATCGGATATGGCTATGATAAAGAAATATGCCCCGGAAGATTTAGTAATGTGGCAGGAATGGTTAGTCTATGGAACAGCCTTGGGTGTTGGTGAAAAAGTTGTAAAGGCTATGAAGGCTTTTGACATTAAATTTGACACAAACTACAGTGATATATTCTTAGGATTCCATACTTTCCATTCCACAGTTTTGTCATCCAAAGATACAGGCAGTAGCTTTGGAGGTGGATTTGGCGGTGGATTTGGAGGAGGAGGTGGATTTGGAGGAGGTGGAGCTGGAGGCTGGTAAATCAAGATTTTTTAAATTTTTTAGCAGCTGAACAAAAAGCTTCTTGCAAGCACCATGCAGCTTTACACTCCATTAACTTTGCTAGTCCTTCAACTGTGGCTCCAGCAGGAGTAGCAACTTTATCTACAACTTCTTTGCAACCATACTTTTCAACAAGCTTTAAACAACTGTGAAACGTTAAAATTGAGAGTTTCTCAGCTATATCTCTTTTAATTCCCTGCCTAACTCCTGCAAAAATCAATGCTTCTATCAACTCAGAAATGAAAGCAATCGAGCTTGCAAATGCTGTTGAAACATCTACAATCTCTTCCTCTGCCCTTATAGGTTCTCCAAGCTTTTTTAGAATTTTTATAATTAACTCTTCCTCATCTGGGCTAAGACCGTCACAGTAAAAAGTAACAAAACTTTCTCCATACTCAACAGCTAAAGTCGTCATCGCTCTAACTACTTTTTTGCTTACTTTTTTCAATTCTTCAACACTAACACCTGCCATAAAACTTATTACTATTTTGTCTTTGAATTCATCTTTTTTTATTATTTTTCTGAAGTCTTGCGGTTTTAAAGTTAAAATTATAAAATCACATTTTTTTGCATCGCTCACATCTGAACTTTTTTCGCATTCGAACTCTATTTTGGATGGATCTCTCCTTATTGCCAGTATCTCATATTCTTTCGTTAATATTTTTGCTATAGCAGAACCAAGCTTACCACATCCTACAATTGCGATTTTCATAGCTTTTACTCCAACTCAAAATTAATATATCTCACCTTTCACTATTTTTAACTATGGAAGTAGCTGATTGGGGACTTAAGATTAGAATGTGGTTTACACTTAGCGCTATATTCTTACTCACAATAGTATTTCTTACAATACTTTGGATGTTTGGTGTTAGTACACCATTTCTAATACTTTTTGCAGGATTTATGTTATTTGTACAGTATTTCTTCTCAGATAAAATAGCCCTTCTTGCTTCCGGAGCTAAAATTGTCAGCGAAGAAGAAATGCCAGAATTACATGAAATTGTGTCAAATTTAGCAAGTAAAGCTAAAATTCCTAAACCTAAGGTTGCGATAATAGAAACACCAATTCCAAACGCTTTTGCAACTGGTAGAAGTCCGAGCCATTCCACTGTTGCTGTTACTACTGGCTTGCTTAAAACTTTAAATTGGGACGAAATAGAGGCTGTTTTAGGTCATGAAATTAGTCATATAAAGCATAGAGATGTAGCAGTGATAACAATTGCAAGCTTTATAGCTACTCTTGCTTGGTTTGTCATGAGATGGGCAATGTTCATGGGAATGTGGGGAAGCTATGACAGAGATAACGATAACTTAGCACCCTTGGTTCTGTTTGCAATATCTTCTTTAATTTGGCTAATTAGTTTTCTGTTAATTAGAGCTCTTAGTAGATATAGAGAATTTGCAGCGGACATGGGAAGCGCTATACTAACGAGGAAACCTGAAAAACTAATATCTGCTTTACTAAAAATAAGTGGAAAGATGGATTATATTCCACCAGAAGAAAAGAAGAGAGTAGAAGGAATGAATGCTTTCTTTATAATTCCTGCTATAAGTGGAGAAACAATAATGTCTTTGTTTTCTACACATCCGCCAATAGAAAAGAGAATAGAAAAACTTGAAGAAATAGCTGAAAAAATTAGAATGGGTGAATTATAATTTAAAATTTTTTAGTGAAAAATATGCACAGACACGTTGAACTCCCAATTTTTGTTGAAATTGGAAAAAATGTTTTAAATAAAGTGCAAGTTCTGATTGAAAATTTAAAAGTTGAAAAAATTGTAATGCTTTGCGGTAAAACGAGTTATAAGCTTGCAGGGAAGGAAATAGAGTTAATTGTCCATCCATCTGAGGTTTATTCCCTCAGTAATCCGAGGAGTGAAGTATCTAAATTGGTGGCCAAGCTGAGTTACGGTGATGTTGATTGTATTTTGGCAGTTGGCGGCGGTAGAATTATAGATTCAGGAAAACTTCTTGCTTCTGAACTTAATGTACCTCTAATTACTGTTCCAACTACAGCATCTCATGATGGCATAGCTTCTCCCGTAGCAAGTTTTAGAAATGAGGAAGTTTTCTCTATATTTACCAAGCCACCTTCTGCTGTTGTTGCAGATATAAATGTAATTTCTCTCTGCCCTATTAGGTTAATAAGGGCGGGATTTGGAGATTTAATATCAAATATTACTGCTGTAAAAGATTGGAAACTCGCTAAGGATGTAGAACAGATAGATTACTCTGAGATTGCAGCAAGTATTGCATACATGCCAGCAGAAATGTTATTAGAAAAAACTCCTGAGATTGAGGAATTAGTAAGAGGACTTATAATGAGTGGAGTTGCTATGAGCATAGCTGGTAGTAGCAGACCTGCAAGTGGGGCTGAGCACAAGTTTAGTCACGCAATAGATATGCTGGGTATTGGTAATGCTTTACATGGTGAACAAGTTGGAATTGGAACTATAATTATGGAGTATTTTCATGAAATAGCTTACGAAGGTGATTGGTTTAAAGTAAAAGAATCCTTAAGTAGATTTGGCTGTGTTGTTAAGCTTAAAGATATAGGAATATCAAAAGAAGATGCCATTAAAGCATTAATTAAGGCTAAGAGTATAAGACCTTCGCGTTATACGATTCTTGACGAACTAAACCCAGATAAAAATGATTTTGAAAAAGCTATAGATGTTACAGGTATCTAAATTGAAGTATTTCGACATTTACCTTTTTCTACTTTTTTTGAAAGGGATTTCGTTCAAATGAATTATCATTATTTTATATTATCTAATTAGATTGTATAACATCTTGATACTCTGTAGTTTAGAAATATATCACTTAGATTCAGATTTTGGAAAATTTAAATTGTTAATTCAATCGTCTTAGGTCTTATCAAAATGAATACTCGCAACTTTTTCCTTTTTTTCGATATCGAAATTTTGAAAACAACAAAAATAGTAAGATTTATTAATTTAAATATTTAGCTCGCAAATATGGATACAATATCCTTGACTTTAATAGCAATATGCTGCTTTTCAGTTATAATGGCGTTTGCAACACTTTTCACAAAAGATACTTTCTATTCCGCATTGTACATGTCTATAACGCTAATAACGATTGCAGGAATGTATGCTTTAAACAATATACAGCCTGTTTTTGTACTTATAACATTCATTTTTGTTGGTGCGATAGGTGCCGTTACAGTAGCCTTAGCAGCAATGTACAGAGACCCGAGACCAAAACTACAGATAGACTTTGTTTGGTTCATTCCAGCAATAATAACGTTTGCTGTCATCTTTAATTCGATTTTTGGGTTTAATAACATTCCATCAGCATTCACCAATTCAGAGATTTCAGTATTTGTCGAAGAATACGTAGTCTTTGTTTTGTTCTTCTTTTCTCTTGCAATTTTGCTAATGCTGGCAGTTGTGAAATTTGTTAGGAGGGAAGGCGTATGATGGTCTATGTTGTTATTGTAACATCCATAGCAATACTTTTAATTGGATATATCATGGCTATGTCAAGTAAAGAATTGATCAGATTACTGATTTCTCTCGAATTAATGTTTGGAGCTGTATTTCTTGCACTTATGCCACTTTTTACTGTACCAAATTTAACGACTTCTGCTTTCGGGATTGCTGTTTTAACAGTTTTTACAAGTGGTGGTGAGCTTATGATTTTGATTGCTGCGATGGTAACTTTCAGCAAGAAGTTCCGCAGTATTTCAACTGACGATATTTTGGTTGGAGGTGATAGAATTTGATACTCGAATTTTTACTAATTCCATTAATAGTGACGTTTTTGGCCCCCCTAATGAGACCGAAACTCTCTACTGTAGTTTCGGCTATCTCCTTCTTAATACCTTTCTTTTATGTAATCTATGGACTTGCTGAGAACATTGTAGTAAAACAGCACGTAATATCTCTTGTAAAACCAATTGGAGAATTCTATATTCTTGGAGATCAGATATCTTTCTCTTTCGCATTAGCAATTTGTTTAGTTTCGGCTATGGTTGCTCTGTATTCTTTACCTTACATGGCACATCGTTTTGATGAGATGGGTAGAGAATTTGAAAGTGAATACAGGAAGTACATATTTTTCTATGACCTATATGCAACTTCCATGTTATGGCTTGTTTTTAGCGGAAACTTTATAATGCTCTACATTTTCTTGGAAATATCACTTTTAGCATCATTCCTGCTAATTTACATGTATGGTTATGGTGATAGAAGAAAAGTAGCAACTTTGTATTTTATCTGGACACACATAGCCGGAATGCTTGCTTTAATAGGATTTTTACTTGTAGCATCCAATAATGGAAGTTTAGCTTTTAACAGTATAGCTAAGATTGGTTTTACAGCGTGGTTACTAATATTCCTTGGCATGATAGTTAAGCTTCCCGGGCTTGGGCCTCACGTTTGGTTGCCATGGGCACATGCTGAAGCTCCAACACCTGTTAGTGCTTTGCTAAGCCCCCTGACTGTTGGTCTTGGTGCTTACGTTATATTGAGAGCTTACTTGATCAGTCCGTGGTTTATAAAGAAGTACATGATGCCAATATTTATCTATGGAGTAATTTCAAGTGTATATGCTGGATTTATGGTTTTCAGACAAAACGACTATAAGAGATTACTTGCCTTCTCTACGATATCTCAGATGGGCTACTGTTTAATTGCTTTCTGCTTAGGAACTTATGGAATAATGGCTGTTATAATTCAATACATATCTCATGCTTTTGGTAAAGCGATTCTTTTCATGACTGCTGGAGGAATTATAGCAAACTATCATGGTTTGAGAGATATTACTAAGATGGGTGGTATGCATGAATATGTACCAACAATATCCAACGCCGCTTTAATTGGATTCATGAATCTTGGTGGAATACTGACTGTTGGAATGTTTGGAGAGTTCTTTATACTTAAAGGCTTAGTAGATACTTTTGGCTTTGATATATCTACAATCTTAGCAGTAGTCTTTGTGTTTATAATATCAGGTCTTTACAGTTTTTACACGTTTAAGAGGATTTACTGCGGAAAACCTGCTGGTTATGAAAAAGTGAAGGTAAACAGACTGCTTGACACACCTCTGTTCGTTATAGGGGTAATATCAATACTGTTTATATTTCCACCTCTTGCTAATATACTACTCAATGCTGTAAAGACAGGTGTAATTAAAGCTGCAATTTTGACAATTGGGGGTGTTGCACCATGAATTGGGAGCTAATTTTTCTATTTATTTCTCCCGTACTTTGTAGTTTACCAATAGCGTTCTTCTGGGTAAAAGAACCGGGCAGTGAAAGAGCAAGAAAATTACCTTTACTATCTGTGTTTGGGTTGTTCATCTCATTTGTAATTGCAATTCATATCCTTCTAAAATATCCCGATGGAACATATACAATACCTTGGTTGCCTGAATACAACATAAACTTCGTCTTCATATTTGACTATCTTAGTAAATACATGGGTGCTTTAACTGCTTTTATAGCTTTTATGATCGGTATTTACGGTTTAGAGTACATGAAACACGATTATAGGCTTGGATGGTACTGGTTCTTTTTTAACATGTTTACCGCTTCAATGTTACTTGTCGTATATAGTGACAACCTTTTGATGCTCTTAATTGGATGGGAAGGTCTCGGTTTAGCATCTTGGGGACTGATAGGTCACTGGTTTAGAGATGACGATGAGTTAGCATACGTAGGTATAATTGGGAGAAAAATAGGTCCTTTAAAGATGTATTGGCCGCCAAGCTATGGTGGATGGAGAGCCATATCAACGATAAGAGTGGGAGATATGCCAATGTTTTTTGCAGTAGCAGCTATATATGCTTTAACTGGCAATCTTAACATATCTCAGATTCACTGGGGTATGCTTTTCTCTAAGATTGGTGCTGCTGGAACAGTGTTTTTAATGCTTTGCTTCTTAATGGGTCCCTTTACGAAATCGGCTCAACTGCCATTTAGTGAGTGGCTTATGACTGCTATGACTGGTCCAACAACTGTTAGTGCTCTCCTTCACTCAGCTACCATGGTAGCTGCTGGAACTTACCTATTCATAAGGATGAGTTGGTATATTCATCCGTGGGCTTTACACTCAGTTCCGGGAGTAGCTGTTTTGTACTTCTTTGTTATGCTTCTTGGACTAATTTCAGCATTCTACGGAGCATTGGTTGCGATAGGTTGCTTAGAGAGAAAAGTTCTATTAGCAGCTTCCACTATGTCTAGCTTAGGTTTAATGTTTGGTTGTGCTGCAGCGTCTTATTGGTTTGGAAAGTTAGCTTTAGTAATTGCTTTCTGGTATCTACTAACTCATGCATTTGCAAAAGCTACACTCTTCCTTGTAGCAGGACATCTTATACATGCAACTCACACCAGATTTTGTTGTGGTGATTTAAGCTTAGCCAAGAAAATGAAGACAGGTCTTGTGGCCACAATAATTGCGACAGTTGCTCTTGGTGGATTGCCACCTCTAACAGCATACTGGGTTAAAGCTGGAATGGATGGAGTTATGCATCATCTTGTTGAAATGGTTGGTAGTACGCCTCTATATCTGTTGATACTGACTTCCTTACTCTACTCAGCATTCTTAGCCAAATTCCTTAGCCTAAACTTCTGGAAAGGATGCAAATGTTCAAGTTTGCATTTACATGAGGAAAGATTAATGCCTTTTGCATATGCATGTGTAGTTTCCATGGTCTTTCTGCTTTTGTACAAAATACTAAGTGGAACTGATCCCTTAGTTGAAAAACATTTACTCGAATTCGGTTTAGAAAAAGATTCCCTTATGGTTGGACTTGGTGTTACCGCAACGTACCTCTTTGCCTTAGTAGTTCCAAGAATAAGTGTTTTATCTCCAATCGGAACGTTTCTCGGGGATAGAATGTATTTACCCGCCCTAAATGATTTTATAGTTCCTTCAATTGGCTGGGCAATATCTAAGTTGATTGAATACACCCACAAAGCAATAGACTGGTTCTGTCACTTTGGACTACCAGACTTCATGCTATCGATCTCAAGGCGTATTAGATCTATACAAGTAGGATACTTAAGAGTTTACATGAAAATAGCTCTTGCGTTTGTTATGCTTACAATATTCGTTTCAATGATGGGGTGGTTGTAAATGATGGTATTGTTGCTATCTGCATTGGTGTCTTTAATTTTGATAGTATTTGGGGCAGTGTGCTCTTTAAAAGATCTTAGATTATCCTTAGCAGCGAGTATTTTAGCTTTGATTATCGTTCTTGTGTCATCTATTACTACTCAGCTATTTCCGTACGTTTTACTCGTAGTTGCAATAGGTATTTTGACTGTGTTTAGCATGAGTATTAGAGAGAACCAAATAAGCGGTGTAGATTACTCCTTAGTGGCTTTAATTGCTTTAATAACTGCATACATAGCATATACAAATGATATATCATTTATACTTGCAGCTTTTGTCATAGCATCTGTTCCAACTTACGCCTTAGTATTTGTTAGTACAGATGGGGCAAAACCACACGTCGATGTAGCTTTGAAGTACATAGTCTTCATGGTATTGGCAACAGTTCTATTTATAATTGGCACTTTGTTCCTTGCATACTCTAACTCAAGTGGAAATACTATGCTTTATACTCTTGGCTTTGTAATGCTGATTCTTGGGCTTGGAATGGAAGTTGGATGTGCTCCTATGCATGAATGGGTCCCCGATGTTTTCTCAGCAGCGGATCCACTACCCCTATCAGTTGTAGCCTCAATAACAAAGATAGTCCCATTTGTAGCAGCTTACAAAATCATACTACTAACAGCTTTACCTCAACTCAGTAAGCTGACAATATTTGTTGCTTTTATAGCAGTAATCTCAATGTTTACAGGTAACATAGGTGCATTAACAGCAAAAGAAACTGGAAGAATTCTCGCTTACTCTACTGTTGCTAACATGGGTTATGTAATTGCAACACTTGCAATAGTTACATCCAAAAATTACCTATACTTGGCTTTTGCTGGTGCATTGCTTCAGCTAATTGTAAATGCTTTCGGAAAAGCATCATTTTTTGCATCAATAAAAACCAATGGATGTTCTAGGCCTTTAATGTATCTTTTGGCTCTATCTTTCATAGGTCTTCCACCTTTAATGGGCTTCTGGTCAAAATTCTTTATTTTAACGTCTCTTGTAGGAGCTGGTTTAATCTGGTTGGCATTTTTACTAATCGTAAATTCTGCTATATCTATACCTTATTACCTTAGAATCGCCAGAAATCTTGCTGGAGAAACATTTCCGGGAAAAGTTACTGCTATTGCATTAATTTCCAGCGTAGCCATGCTTATAACAGTACTACCTCCAAACTGGTTTGTTAGTTTAGCAAAAGCATTTTTCGGAGGTGTTTGAAATGGACGTTTTTAGTAACATTGTTATTGTAGCGATTGTAATTGGGTTGTGTATATTCATTGATGCAGTTATAGTTATACTCGCTAAGGTTCTAACTCCAAGCAGAGAATCCTCTGTTGTTAAAACTGAAAGATTTGAGTCCGGAAACTTACCATACCTTTCTCCAAAATATACGTTGCCTATGCAATATACTGGATATTTACTTTTATTCCTCGGTATAGAACCTATTGTAGTTCTCCTATTCATTTTTTCATCGCTTAGGGTAGCTATTCCACTAATAGCTGTTTCATTTGTTATGTTAATTCCAGCTATTTATATTGGTTACAAGATGGCTTGTGAATCCGCCTATCTGGAGGTGGTAGAGTGAAAAAAGATGTAAACGCTGAAAATATTGAGTTTCTCAGTAGTGGTTTAATAGCCCCAATAAAAAAGTGGGGGGCTAAATGGAGCTTGTGGGCTGTTCACCTGGTCACGTCTTGCTGTGGTGTGGAATTAGCTCACGCTTATGCAAGTGGATATGATGCGGAGAGGTGGGGTAGTTTAAACTTTGGAATGATGAGACAAACGAACTTGATAATCGTTGAAGGAACAATCACAAAAAAGATGGCAAGAGCACTTCGTATAACGTGGGAACAAATGCCCGATCCAAAGTTTGTTATATTAATTGGAGCTTGTGGTATTGAGGGCGGCCTATTCTGGAATAGCTATCATATAACTAGGCCTTGGAAAATAATACCAATAGATTACTTTGTTCCCGGATGTCCTCCAACACCTGAAGGATTAATTTCTGCTATAAGAGCACTTCAAAAGAAAATAGAAAGTGGAGAAGCAAAAACTACAGCTAAGTTTAGAGAAACTGATCTTGCAAAATTGCTTGGAACTGAAGTAGGTAAGGAGAGAAAACCACCTAAGCCACCTTTGAAGATAGCCGAAAAACCAGAAATAAAAATAGAGCCTAAGGAGGTCGAATGGGAGTTTGGTAAAAAGCTAATTGAAGAATTAAAGAATAAAATGCCTTTTGCAGAAATTTTTGCAATTGACATCAATAGAATATACATCAAAACGGAATCGAAATTCTATGAAAAAGTAGCTGAGTTGCTTGAAAGTGAAGGATTCGACCATGTCAAATCTCTGAATGTTATAGACTTACCACATGAAAACAAGTTTGTAGTTGAATGTTCCGTTTCAAGTTACAGTGTTGAAGAACTTATGCCTGTAATAGTCACTTTTTCAGTTGAAATTCCGAGAGATAAACCAAGAATACCGAGTTTAATTAGATTTTGGCCCTCAATCGATTATCAGGAGAGAGAAATGCACGACTTCTTTGGAGTGTGGTTTGAAGGAAATCCCTGGATGGGTAATAAGTTTTTGTTAGCTCCTGAAGTTGAAACACCTTTAAGAAAGGATTTCAAACTTGAAGAGCCGAGTTACGTTCTTGAGAGGTGAGTTGTGATGGATGAATATTCTATTCCGGTTCCAGTTAAACCTCCTGCAGAAATAGAAAGTTTATACTTACCTGTACCACCTTGGCTTGAAGAAAAATCGAAAGAAGGTGATGAACTCGTTTTGTTCGTAGGACCGCAACATGGTGGAAGCGGTCACATGAGATTAATAGTTAGAGTTCATGGAGATGTAATTAGAGAAGTTATACCGGATCCGGGCTTTGTTCATAGAGGGGTTGAAAAGCTTGCTGAAAATAAACTATACATTCAAAACATACCCTTAGTGGAGAGACCTGCAATAATGGATTGTATAAACATGAGCTTGGGGTATGTAAGGGCTATAGAAAAAGCTTTGGATATTGAAGTGCCTGAAAGGGCGAAGTACATAAGGACTATGCTTGCAGAAGTGTGCAGAATTGGTACACATCTTTACGATGCTGGAATTCTCTCTGTCTTTCTTGGACACACTACTGGATTTATGTGGCCGTTTGCCCTTAGAGAACTGACATGCGAGATTTTAATGAGAGTTAGTGGGGCTAGGATAACAGCATCTTATGTAGTCCCAGGTGGTGTTAGAAGGGATGTAGATAGGGGAACTTTAAACTTTATTTCAGATGCCATGACGTACATACAACAAAAAAGTAAGGATTTTGAAAAAGTTTTCATAAGAAACCCTGTTACTATAGCAAGAATGAAAGATGTGGGTGTTTTGAGTAGGAAGGAAGCTATAAAGTATGGTGTTGTAGGTCCTTTTTTGAGAGCAAGTGGTGTTGAATACGATGTTAGAGCGGTTGAACCGTATGATGCTTACGATGAACTTACGTGGGATGTAATAGTTGCAGATGATGGAGATTCATATTCACGATTCCTCGTTAGAGTTAATGAAATTCAGCAGAGCATAGGAATAGTTAGGCAGTGTGTAAAAGCACTTAAAGATATGCCAGAAGGAAAAATAGCTGTAGATACTAAGGGAAAAATGCTCGATTCAGTCAAAGGTACATTCTTTAGAACGTTTGGAAGGTTAACTCTGCCAGCTGGAGAGTTCACGACTCTTACTGAGGCTTCAAGAGGTACGCTTCTTTATACAATTGTTAGTGATGGCAAATCTAATGCTCCCTACAGACTTAGGGTTGTAACTCCCGGATGGTACTATCTTAAAGGCTTTATGGAGTCTCTTAAAGGTTGTAGATTAGCCGATTTACAGGCTGTATATGGTAGTTTTGGATACTTCCCTCCAGAAGCGGATAGGTGAGGTGTTGAGTATGCTATCTTATTTGCTTGAAATGTTCAGACAAAATTCAGTTGGAATACCTCTAATAACAAGGAAAGTAGTGTTATATCATACTGCAAACAAAATAGCGTACATACCACCTTTAACGAGCTTATTTGCAAAAATACCTATTTTAAACTTGATTGTGGCTTTAATATTCTGGAAACCATTCTTTGCCGTTTTATTTGCTCCCGGATTAGTTTGTATATTGATAGCAATTTTGTTTATAATTTGGTTCGAAAGAAAGGTTACTGCAAGAGTTCAGTGGCGTTACGGACCTCTTGAAGTTTCGAGGAATGTTGGCGGTATAATTCAGCCTATGGCTGATGGTATGAGGTACTTCTTCCAAGAAGTAATAGTTCATAGAGAGGCTCATAAGCCCTACTTCTTGCAATTTCCACTGATAACTTTTCTGCCTGTGCTATTACCCATACTTGTGATACCAGCTGGAACTATCTATGCAATAAACACACCCTATTCCATATTAGTGGCTATAGCTCTAATTTCTTTAATTCCAATGATTATAGTGGCAATAGGATGGGCATCTAACAGTAAATATGCCTACGTAGGTTCTCTTAGAGAAGCTATGATGTACTTTTCGTATGAAATCGTTCTGATGATAGCTGCAATGTCAATGGTGATTATATATGGTAGTGCAAATGCAATAGAAATCGTAAAAGAGCAAAGTACAATTCCGGGAATACTGTTAAATCCATTTGCAGCTCTTGCATTCTTTGTAGCAATAGCAATGGCTACATCTCGTTTTCCATTTGAAATACCTGAAGCTGACCAAGAAGTTGTGTTTGGACCATTCATAGAATATACAGGTATAATATTTGGAGTAGTTATGACTCTCGCATACGAGAAACTGTACTTACTCTGTATGCTTTTTAGCATACTGTTTCTTGGAGGTTGGAATGGGCCATTTATACCTCCGCTTGGTGATCTATCTCCGGCTTTATGGTTATTCCTCAAAACAATAGGGCTTATGATGATATTTGTGTTCTTTAGAACATTTTATGCCAGATATAGGCTTGATCAAGCACTAAAAATAGGGTGGAGTAAATTGATGGCTTTGGCTATGGTAGCATTGATAACTGGACTTGGTCTTGGAGCTGTAAATGTGATGGGGTGGTTATAATGGTTAATAAGAGAATTAAAAGAATAAAACCTCCATCACCAGACTTCGTTGAAAGTGTGAAGTATCATTTAGAAGCTTTTGGTGTTGCTTTAAAAGAAGCTATAAAGCCGAGTAGGATGACAATTCAATATCCAAGAGAGCTAAGAAAGAGACCTAAGGGTTTCAGAGGTATGCTTGTTCTTGATGTTAATAAATGTATAAGCTGTTTTCAGTGTACCTTCGTTTGTCCTGCTAACGCCATTCACATGAAAAAAGCTCCAAATGGAAAGTACTATCCCTGTGTAGATTATGCCAAATGTATATTTTGCCACTACTGTGAGGAAACGTGCACAAAAGGTGCGTGGAAATCTACAAATTTCATGGATGTTGCATTTAGCAGAGTGGAGGAGATGTTGTTAACAACGGAGAAACTAATTAACGGGCCAGAAGTTCCTGAGGAAGAGAGAGAAGATGAATACATGGTCGAGTATGAGATTAGAGGTAGTAAACTTGAATTGAAGAAGGAATACTCTCCAGAAAAACTTGTAGAGGTGGAAGATTAAATTTACATAAGATCTTCTCCCACCATCTCTATTGCTTTGTCAATTTCTTTTTTCAGGAATTCTGGAAGTCCCTTAATCTCCACATCCAAGAAACCTCTTATTATAGCTGAAGTAGCTTCATCTCTCGTTAAACCTCTCGTCATAAGGTAGAATATCTCCTCTTCAGCTATTTTTCCTACGGCTGCTTCGTGACTCAAATCTACATCTGGATGTTTAGCTTCGAGCTCAGGAATTGCAAGTATGGATCCTTCATCTGAAAGCATAAGCCCTCTACACTCTAAATGCCCCTTACATCTTTTTCCTTCTCCAGTAATGCGACCTCTTGAAATAACATTTCCACCTCTACTAATAGCTCTTGATACTATATCTGCGCTACTTTCCTCTTTTAGAATTACATGGTTGCCTAAGTCTATGGTGGAGCCTTCGTGAGCAACTATAATACTTGTAAATGAAGCTCTTGCCTTTTTATTTAGATAGGCAACTGGATAACTTTCTACATATTTTACTGGACTTAGTAAAACGTAATTACTAACAAAAACTCCTCCTTCATCTACTACTACACCACTTCTTGGCCTAACTTCTACGTTTGGTTCCCAGTTGTGTATCATTGTAAAAGTTAGTTTGGCACCTTTTTTAACAAAAAACTCTGAAACTCCAATGTGCATACCTACAGAACTTGGATGAGAGGTACATCCGGATATTATGTTTATTTCTGACCCTTCTTCAGCAATTACTAAGTTGTAAACTTTTTGGGTTTTAACCCTTTTTAAATATAGGCAAGCCTCTACAGGAACATCAACTTTGGAGTTTGGTAGGGCTCTTATGAAGTAACCGTTAAAATCTTCAGCTGCCATTTTCGTATATTTATCTTTTTCACTTTTAACTATTTTCCACATATAATCTTTAACCCACTCATACTTTTTGATAGCCTCCTTAATACTCATAACTTCTACACCGTTTATCCAACTGTAAACGTTTGATTCTTGATCTATTTGTAAAAAACTTGCAGCTCTTTTATTTGGATCAAATTCGATACCTACACTTTTAGCTCTTTCGCTGATTTCTTCTGGTAATTTCAAAATTATCACCCCCTATCCTCCAAGCATTTTCTTATACAAGCTTCGTAACCATACTTTCTGATGTGTTCAAGTATTTCATAGGGATCTCCTATGCAAGATATTCTACCGTTAAACAGTACAACGCCATAGTCTGCATCCACATAATCGAGTATATGGCCTGTGTGTGTTATAATTAATCCAGATTTTCTTCTTTCTTTTTCACTTTTATCTCTTTCCAACAATTTTTTTATCGCATTACCCACAATAGATATGTTTTCAAGATCTACCCCACTATCCGGTTCATCAAGCATAACAAAATCTGGATTCAATAACATAAGTTGTAACAATTCTGATCTTTTAACTTCTCCACCACTAAATCCATCATTTAAGTTTCTCTCCAGCATATCTTCCATTTCCATCATCTTAGCGTATTCCTCTATTTTAGATTCAATATCTTCTCCTTTTAAACCGGCTGTTTTAGCACAATACCTTAGTATATCTATTAATTTGACACCACTTACTTTTGGTGGATTTTGAAAAGCAATGCCTATCCCTTTTTTAACTCTTTCATTTGGGCTGAGATTAGTTATATCTTCACTCCTAAATGTTATTCTTCCTTTAACTATTTTGTAGTTTGGATGACCTATTATAGCTGATAATAAGGACGATTTTCCACTACCATTAGGCCCAAAGAGAACGAAAGTTTGACCGTTTTTTATGTAGAGATTTACATTTTCAAGTATTCTCTTTCCTCCTGCTTCAACACCCAAGTTTATTACTCTTAAGGATTCCATGAAACATAGCTAAGCTTAGAAATTAAAAATCTTTGCCAACAAAATATGGGAATTAAATAGATTTTGGGTCTTCTCCATTTCATCCATTTCACAACTTCGATAATTTCTGAATTACCTTCTTTTCTCTAAAACCGAACTTAAAAGTCATCCCCGTTAAGAGGACAGATACAGAACACTACTTTTTAACAGATTCGAAATCGTAGCAGTGTAATCGCTTCAAACTTTAGGCTCCTTCCCCAGCTTTATCACGTCCTCTATTATGCTCCTCAATTTCTTTAGATTTAGCTTTAACCCTTCAAACAACCTCTTTACGATCTTTCTGTACCTCTTCTTCTCCTTCTCAACGTTCTTAGAGTTAAATATGAAGAGGGGATAACTCATTAACCCCTCAAGCTTATTAAACCTGAATTTTCCTCTTGGAATTATTAAAGGATACTACATCGTACCTTACTCCGATTAAGTAGTTCTTGTAGGCGTAGAATCCTATGTCCATGATTATTACATATCCGAACCTTATTAAACCTATTCTCTTAAGCATTTCAAGAATTAAAGGGTATATCCTGCTCTCGTGAACGTTAGCAGGATAGACGTGGAAGAATAGAGGTGTCAGAGTCTTGTAGTCGATTAAAATCATTATCTTCATACCCAGAAAGAATCCCTTCGTTGAATAACCCTGCTTGTATGGTTTATCTTTCAAATCCCCCTCTGAAGGGATTTAAGTCAAGGTTTAAATCTGTCCAGTTTAATATTAAAATAGATGGTTTTTTCTCATTTTCTTTGAATTAACGTTAAGAATTGAGAAAACAAATTTTATAAATTGCTTCGCTTCGAATTTTGACGTAAAGTTGTAGACCGATCTTAATTTAACCTCTTCATTTATCTTCAAGAACTTTCTGAGTTCATAACGCTTGTTTACCTATCTAACAATATAAGAAACCTACAATTCAAAGAACATTGCCAGAATAATAATTTTAAGAAATTTTATTTCGTTATTTACGGGTGTTATCTTGTATCTTGCCAGAGCTTTCTTCGTTTCTAACTTATCTATGATTTTTGATAGAAACTCCCATTTTTCGTCCCCTTTAACCGGAATAACTAGCAATTTCATTTTAATCACAAAAAAATGTATTATAGCTGATATTTATTAACTTTACGGTTTATAGTCGATTTATTTTTGATTCAGGGTGATATGGTTGTGTTCCATTAGAATAGGAGATGATTTAGTTATTTGTTTTGACTATGGTGTTGTCTGAATGGAGATTAGATGGAGTGTTAATGGAACACCATAAAGAGATTTGTTTAAGTACTTCCTTAGGTGATTTTGCAGTAATGAGAATTGAAAAGGAATACTTAATACTTGCAACTTTACTTTTGATATTTAGCATAATTACAGCTGTATTACCACCAGATATCGCTAAACTTCATAACTATATTTTCACAAGTATTTTTCCATTACTCTCAGCCTACATCTCATATCTTATTTATAGTAATTCGGAGGGAGATTTAAGAAAGATATCCTTATCCATAGCTTTATTTTCCTTTTTATGTTGGCTTGCTGAAATTACTTGGAATTGTTATGAAATAGCAGGATATACGCCCTTCCCATCTATTGCAGACTTATTTTATATTTCGTCATACATACCTTTAATGTATATTTTAATTTATATTTTTAGAAAAAGAATGAAATATTCAAATATTAAAATAATATCTATTTCAGCTATATGTACTTACATAGCCGTTCAGATTTTCTATCCTTCTATCTTAGTAGCTTTAAAAATGGATCTACTTTCTGCTGTACTTTCTCTTTTATACATTTTTTTGGATATACTATCTTTGGCATTATCGATACCTATAATTCTGCTTTCCTTAGGCGATATTCTATGCTTAGGAGTATCTGCATCTGTTTTACTAACTTTTATTGGAGATGTACTATTTAACTACTATGAATCGATGGGCTACTACTATACTGGTTCCTTACCCGATGTTTTTTACAACTTAAGTTATTCAATTTTATTCTTTACAATGTACATAATTTACAAAAAGAGACTAAAAATTGTTGATATGGAACATATTATTAAAGAAAAGGAGTTGTATGCTTTACTTAACAAAATAATAAGACATGATTTGCTTAATGAAATAACAAGTGCAATTCTCTTTCTTGAAATGGCTATTGAAGATAAAAGGTTTGATTATGTTGAAAAAGTGTTGAAAAAATTGGAGAACATAGTTTCTCAAATCAATCTTCTCAGATCTGTTGAAAGAAGAGATAAACTTGGTAAAATAAATTTAAGAGAAGTCGTAAAGAGAGTTGTTGATATGTATAATTTTAAAGTTAAGGTTGATGTACCTGACGTTGAAGTTGTTGCAGATGAACTAATCTATTCCGTTATTAGAAATTTAATTGAAAATGCTATTAAGTATGGTGGAAATAACGTTTATGTTAAAGCAGATTTGTGCAATGATTGGGTTTATTTAAAAGTATGCGATAATGGGCCGGGAATACCTGATGAAGAGAAAGAAAAAATTTTCGAGCTTGGATATGGCAAAGGTAGAGGCATAGGGCTTTACATTGTTAAATCTGCAGTAAATATGTTTGGTGGAGATGTGTGGGTTGAGGATAATAAGCCTAAGGGTTCTATTTTTGTTGTGAAACTTAAAAGGAAGTAAAACAAATAAAGCGTAGTGTTGAGTGAGTAGCATGAAATTGAAAGGAAGAGCTTGGAAGTTTGGTGATAACATATCGACTGACCATATAACTCCCGGTAGGTATTATCATCTGAGAAGCAATCTCCCTGAATTAGCAAAACACGTAATGGAAGATGCAAATCCGGAATTTGCAAAAAAAGTTAGAGCTGGAGATTTTATTGTTGCTGGAAACAACTTTGGATGCGGGAGTAGTAGAGAACACGCCCCAATTGTGATAAAACTTGCGGGAGTGTCAGCTGTAATAGCTAAGTCTTTTGCTAGAATTTTTTATAGAAATGCTATTAACGTAGGTCTTCCAGTATTGATTGCAGATACAGATAAGATAGATGAGGGCGACATCCTTGAAGTAGATCTATCTAGTGGAATTATTCGAAATTTAACGAAAAATTTAGAAATAAAAGCAAAACCTATACCAGATGTAATGATTAAGATACTTGAGGCTGGAGGTCTTGTTGAATACGTTAAAGAGCACAGTGATGTATTAGTTTAATTCCTTGTCAGCTTTTAGGATTTCCTCTTTTTTCATCTTTTGGTATTCTTCTACTTTTTTTCTTATTTTTTCATCTTTTGTAGCAATAATCTTTGCCACAGCGAGTGCAGCGTTTTCAGGCTCTAAAACTACCATTGGTGCTACTCCAGATGGCATTCTTAAAGATGATAGCACATCTAATCCAGAAAACTTACTGCTGTAAGGTGGGCATGCTATTACTGGATTAGTAGTATTAGCATCAACAAAACCACTTAAAGCATTACTTCTTCCGGCTACAGTTATAAAAATAGAGTTTTTATATTCTCTTATTATTTCCAGCACTTTTTCTGGTGTTTTGTGTGCTGAAGCTATCCTTATAACATAGTCAATTCCAAACTCTTCAAGGGTAGCAGCAATCTTCTTAGAAAATTCTAAATCAGATTTAGAACCCATGATTATTACCACTTTCATAAGTTTTTACATATTTTTGTATACTATATAACTTTATCTACCTTTTTCACCTTTCCAAACTCTAACGTGCAATCTATCTGAATAGTTATACCCGTTCTCCACACAAAATTCCCAGATTTCCTTAGTGAGCTCATCATCAATTTCTCCATTAATTGTTAAAGGCATTAACCACACGTATTCTCCTGAGATATCATACTTATCTACAATACTTTTGACTTCTTCTAACTTCCAAGATTTGCTTCCAACAACAAACTTGAAATTGGAGAATAAATTTTTAGCAACTCTTATCGAATTTCCAGAAACATGTCCTTTTTTTGGGCTAACAGTTAATTCACATCTTTTTAAAATTTGAGTATCTTTTGAGTTAAGTTTGTTTATTAGAGTCCCATTTGTTTCAATCATTATCTTAAATCCATTATTACTTAGTTTTTCTATTAGAGATATACAGTCTTCTTTCTGGAGTAGAGGTTCACCTCCAGTTATTACAACTCTTTTTATCTTTTTAGACATACTTAATACACACTCAATAACTTTATCTAATTCAATGTATTTACCCGCATGTTTTTCATCGCACCATTCACATGATAAATTGCATCCACTAAATCTTACAAAAATAGCTGCCCTTCCCATCCAACTGCCTTCACCAGAGATACTTGAAAAGATTTCTGCTATATTTGGCATCTAATTAAATTTTAACTTTAATCAATATATCTTTTTCCTAAGAAATTTTAAATAGCATTCCTGCTACTTCTTTTTATGGATGTTGTAAGCGAAGTGCTGGATCAAATAAGGAATGGAACCCCAATAAAAGCCATATCTATACTTTCGGAAAAAGGGCCAGACGATGTAAAAAAAGTTGTTGAAAACTTATTCTCAGATCCAAACTGTGTTTCAGAACTGGATGATCAGTGGAGAAATCTTCTACTACTTATCTACTTCTCACACTACTCCTACTTATCAGAAGGGAAAAATGATGAGGATAGCATATCTAATTCAGCTGTAGCCTCTCTAACAGCTGCAAAATTGTGTAGGAGATTGAATGTAGCAGATTTAGAGGCAAGATTTCTCATAAGCGGTGGTAGAGCAATATACAAGATGAGAATGAAAGATAAAGCAGAAAAAATATTTAAAGAAGCTGAAAAAATATTAAGAGAATTGTTAAAGGAAAAAGAATCCGTAGAGCTTAAATCAATGTTAGCTAGAGTTTTAAACGAACTATCTGTATTGTATATGGACATGGATAGAAAGGAGGAGGCTGAAAAATACCTTATAGAAGCATTAAATCTTAGAAAAGAAATTGGAGATAAGGAAGATATTGCTGAATCCCTCTACAATGCAGGAACTTACTATATGAGGTCTAAGAGACTTGAAATTGCGGAAAGTTATTACAAAGAATGTGAGGAAATTTTGTGGGAGTTGTGTGAAGATGACAAAGACAATTTACCTAAGCTTGGAATGTTGTTGAACAACATGGGTGTTTTGTATAGAAAGATGGCCAAGTTTGAAGAATCTGAAAAATACCATAGAGAAGCTCTTGAAATATTTGATAGACTATCAAAAGACGACGATAGTTGGAAGAAATATGTGGCTGATACTTTTGGTTACATTGGTACAATGTACAATGATATGATGATGTTTGATGAAGCTACAAAGTACTACGAAATGGCAAAGCAGATGTATGGTGAGTTAGAAAGAAAGATGTTAAAATGATTGTTGCTGTAGCGAGAGCGAGAAAAGATGCTAAGACACTTTCACATGCTTTGAACTGCGAAACTTTAAGTCTTGGAGGTATAAGAGATTTCAAAGATATAAACTATCAAATTTTTGAAAAACTAAAAAACAAGATTGTTTTATTTTTTGCTGGAAAAAACGATGAAAAAATTGCAGAAAAATTTTTGGAAGAGGCATTAAAAGTAACCCCCTTTGTTAGAGTAATTAACTTGAGCAAAAAAGCAGTTAGAAATACAAGATTAGAAGAGATAAGGGAAAAATTTGAGCTTGAAAAGGCAAAATTGAGATTATCATTTGAATTTAATGACGTTTTTATGTTTTCTAACGTAAATGGACTTGGAATAACAATTCACCCAGATTATGATGCCTACTTTATTTTGTCAGAGGAATTTGCAGAAAATATGGAAAATTTTTTTGGAATCAAATTTGCTGAAGGCAACCTTATTGTAAGGAAACTTATGAACGAAGAGTGGATATATTCTCCAAAATTAAAAGCTATAATCAGTAAAAAAATTGGAGAAAAATGTAGGGTTTTAGCCGAATATGATTCTGAAGTTTTGAAAATCGAAATTAAAAAAATGGTAGAAAGAAACGAGTATTTTCTTAAATGTATAGAAAAAATTTCAGCCCACTTCCTAAAAGAAATAGCTAATTCCTTAGATGCTAAGAGAATTGCTGTTCCATTTAGTGGTGGGAAAGATAGTTTAGCATCTCTAATATTATCTAAGAAAGTTTTTGACGATGTTACTGCCGTTTTTATTAAAACAAATTTTGATCCACCATTTACCGAAGAATATGTAGAATGTGTTTGTGATAAACTTGATGTAGAATTAAAGATTGCTAACGTCGAGTTTGATATTTCCTCAGGCTATCCAACCTTAGAGGATAGATGGTGTACTAAATTAAAAATGAAAGCTTTGGAGGAAGTTGTAAACGAAATAAATGCTGATATGCTTGTAGTCGGAGATAGAGAAGCTGAGAGTAGAACAAGAAGGTTAAGACCAGAAGTAATGAATAGAATAGGTGTAGAAGTATATCCTATCAAGTACTGGAGTGGAGCAATGGTTCAGCTATACTGTATAATGGAAGGCCTATCTCTTCACCCACTTTACTATTCAGGATTTTATAGGATAGGTTGTTTAATTTGTCCATCTATGAGTGAGTGGGAGCATAAAATTTTGAGAAAAGTAATTTATACTTCCAAAAATAAGTTAGTGCGATGCTAAGAACAGGATTAGCTTTAATCTTACTATTAATTTTGATACCCCTTTGTAATGGTGCTATAGTTCATGGTATCGTTTATAATTGGGAGGATTTGAAACCATTGCCAAAGGCTGTTATTGTTGTAAATTCTACACCTGAACAGAGAATAGTTACTCAGGATGGAAGTTACTCTTTTAACTTGCCTCCGGGAAATTATGTTATAAAAGCGTACTACTATAAAAATGGTAAAGTGGTTTTGTATGCTGAAGATAACGTTACTATAAAACGAAACGGTAGTTACGTTGTTGACTTAATTCTTTTTCCAACTCTAAACTTTAATACCTCCCAACCAAAAGTTGAGTTTGATATACCTTCTCAAAATTCAGGTAGCAACAATACCTTCTTAGTCTTTTTCATTGTATTTGCCACATCTTTTTCCGTAGTTTTTTTGTACTTAAAAAGACGTTCATACTTAAAAAGGCAATTGGATAAGTCAAATAACAATAACGTAAATATCAAATTAAATTTTGAGAATTTACCGGAAGATTTAAAAGAAGCTCTAA